>JASGCP010000128.1 GCA_030053995.1 Phycisphaerales bacterium | reverse complement strand
TCGCCGCTGCCCATTTTCGATAGCCACTTCGTTCGCCTTGTTTTGCAACGCCCTTCCTCTGAGGGCGTTTTGCCTATATCCTCAACGGTAATCAAATATAAAATGTAGCGAACTTACCCACTCATTTCATCATAGAGCCAAATAGGTACAAAAGTAAAGGCTTATTAAATATAAAATTATGATTGTCAAATGGTTATGTTTTTCTAATCAGCAATTATCTAATTTTTGTTAACTTTGCAAAAATGTAAAACAATGTTCAAGCGTATTGCATTCAGTAGCATAGCCTTTATATTTTTTAATGCACAAGTAGCGGCACATAATCCGCATGATCATTGGCAACAGTATGTTCATTATACTATTCATGTTGCCTTAGATACACAGACCAATTACCTTACTGGTCATGAAGTGATAGACTATACCAATAATTCACCCGATACGCTCCACCAGCTATTTTTCCATTTATTTTGGAATGCCTTTCAGCCCAATAGTAGTATGGATATTAGAAGTAGGGAGCTTGGAAAAATAATCGATGGTATCGATAAATCAGAGAAGCCTATTTTAGATTGGGATTCGCGCATAGCGGATAAAATAGCTCATCTCAGTCCTTCTGAAATGGGCAGTCAGGATATTCAAAATGTATTAGTCAATGGTCACCCTGTCAAAACAAAGGTTTGTGGTACTATTGTACAAATTTTTTTAGAACATCCTTTGCATCCAAAATCGGTCAATAAAATTTCTTTATCATTTAAAGCACATGTACCAATAATGATTAGAAGAGCTGGAAGAGGTGTCCATGCTAATCAAGCTCAATATACTATGGCACAATGGTATCCTAAATTAGCCGAGTATGATTATTTAGGCTGGCACCCTACACCTTACATTCAGAGAGAATTTTACGGCGTTTATGGTACTTTTAATGTCTATATTACTTTGCCAAGTAAATTCATGGTTGCTGCCACTGGTTTGCTTCTTAACGCGGATTCTATCGGCTATGGTTATACCGATAAAATTGTCAAACATCACTCGTCTAACCTTGTATGGCATTTCCAAGCACACGGTGTTCATGATTTTGTATGGGGAGCAGATACAGCCTACCGTCATATTCGTACTAAAGTCGATAACCGGTTTTGGGTAAATTTGTTTTATAAACCAACTAACCCTTCAGAAGATTCATTATGGCAAAATTATTACTGGGGTGTTCTTAGGAGTTTCCCTTATATTGAATCACATTTTGGTCGTTATCCCTACCTACAATATTCATTTATACAGGGTGGTGATGGAGGCATGGAATACCCACAAGCTTGCATGATTGCCAAACCCTCTTCGCAAGGTATTTTTTTACATGAATTAATGCACAATTGGTTTCAAGGTGTTTTAGGTAATAATGAAAACTTAGAGGCTTATCTCGATGAAGGCTTTGTTACCTTTGCAGAAGAAGAGATTATTTATTATTATAATACACACGATGCCTTGCAGTCACCTTATTTACTGTCCTATCAAAAAGCTGCCTTAGCAAAAAAAGTCGATGAACTAAAAAATAATATAACATTAAAACATAATTTATCATATAACAGTTATTTTAAGATAGCCAGAAGCCCTAATGCTGAACCATTATCTACACCAGCAGACTATTACGAGACGAATATGTGCTACGGTTTAAATGTCTATGCTAAGGGTAGTGTTTTTTTGAATCAGTTGAGTTATATTGTGGGTGATAGTGCCATGAATAAAATATTTTTGTCTTACTATAATCTTTATAGATTACATCATCCTACCATCGATGATTTTATTAAAATAGCCGAGAAAGTTAGTCATATCCAATTATTTTGGTATAAAGACTATTGGATTAATTCTATTAAAACAATCGATTACACGATAGGGGACATTTATACAGATTCTTTAGGTAGAGCAACGGTAACGATTAAAAGAAATGCTAAAATGCCCATGCCTATCGATGTTGTTGTTACTTATAAGGATAGTACAAAAGAATTTCATTATATACCACTTAATCTCATGTTTGGTGGTAAGACTTTGGCACCAACAATGAAAAATATTATAGAAAGCCCGTGGGATTGGGTTGCAACTAGCTACAATTTTATTATTGAACGGCGGGTTAATGAAATAGCGTCCATAGAAATAGACCCATCCCATAAGTTAGCTGCTTTAAATAGACCACTCATGAAAATAGTCATTCCTCATTAGCTCCGTCAATTTATAGTAATGTTTATTAATACTCATAAAACTTATAAATTCTTATTGCTATGGCTACTTTGTTTTCCTGCTTGTTCTGCTAAGCATTTTACTATTCCGGCATACCAACTTTATGGTCCGGTAAAGCAACTATCTTTATCTTATTTTACTGTTCAAGACTCTGCCGGCGATTTATATCCTTCTCATGATATAATCAGCAAAAAAACTTTAAAATTTAACACGGATCATAAAATAACAGAAATATTGCAACTGAGCAGTAGCGGATCATTTAGTTTTAAAGCAAGCTATCTGTATGATACGGCATCAAATACCATATCCATAAAATCATACAATCATCTTGGTGCCATAGAGGCAACAACGATATTACTTCATACACCCAATTGGCAATTAATTAAAATGATTAGCTCAAACAATGAAAGTACTGAAGGATCAATGACAACTTATCAGTATAATACACAAGGTTTGCCAATGAGTGACACAATATACACGCTATCAGGTATTCCCGATATTGTTACACAATACTTTTATCAACCCGATGGCTTAGTTCGGTATAAAAAATCTTATAATTTATTTAATCAAACAAACTACCAAGAAAATTATGTATATAATAATCAACAACAATTATTAGAGGTAGTTACATCGTTGAACAATGGAACCGTACCGATTAAAGTGTCGTACCGCTACAAAAAAGATTTATGTGTTGGTATTATTTACTCGAACAGTTATAATGCGAAGCCATTAGAAGAAAAGATCATCTACACACAATTCGACTCCTATGGTAACTGGACAATGGCAAGGTGCTACGAGAATAGTACCCTATTATATTTTATGAAGCGTTCAATCGTTTACTATAAGAGCAAAAAGTAATTAAACTGAGATTAGCGATCTGTTTTGCTGTACTTTTTAATAGAGTTGTATTATTTAGAGAAGGTTTTGAAGTTATGAATTTCGTTCAACAACTTGTGCTACTAAATCTGCTTCGGTACACACTTTACCGGATACATAAACGGTTCCCTTCATTTCAAATATACCCCTACGCGGTGGCGATAAAAATTCCATCTTTAAAAGCATGGTATCACCAGGTACTACGCGGTGTTTAAATTTACAGTTTTCTATTTTTAAGAAATAAGTATCGTAGCCTTTCTTAGGGGATAATAATTTAATAGCTAAAATGCCACCTGTTTGTGCTAACGCTTCAACTTGCAAAACACCTGGCATGATCGGCATATCCGGAAAATGTCCTTTAAAAAACCATTCATTAAAAGTTACATTTTTAATACCAAGTATAGAAGTAGGAGTCATTTCAACAATTTTATCTACTAATAACATGGGATAACGATGTGGCAGAATCGATTTTATATCTTCACTGGTAAATACAGGGTTTTGATTAGGATCATATATAGGTACATTTAATGTTTGCCGATGTTTCTTAATATATTGCTTAATCTTTTTAGCAAAGTTTACATTGGAAGTATGGCCTGGTCTGTTAGCAATAATTTTTGTTTTAATAGGATAACCTACTAATGTTAGGTCCCCTACCACATCTAAAAGTTTATGTCTTGCAGGCTCGTTGGGAAATCGCAATTCTAAATTATTAAGATAGCCTTCACTCTTTACTTCTATTTTATCTCTATTAAACAATTTAGCCAGCTTAGTCATTTCTTCATCAGATACCGCTTTATCTACAACAACAATCGCATTGTTTATGTCGCCCCCTTTAATTAAATCATTTTTGAGCAACATTTCGAGTTCATGTAAAAAACAAAATGTTCTACAAGGAGCTATTTCAGTTTTAAAATCAGCTAAGTTTTTCAATTTAGCATACTGCGTTCCTAAAACAGCACTATTAAAATCAATCAGTGTTGTTATTTCATAACTATCACAAGGTAAAGCTACGATCTCCACTCTTTTTTCAGTATCTTGTAAGACTAAATTTTCGTCAATATGATACCAAGTTTTATTAGCATTTTGTTCTGTAACACCTGCTTTTTCAATAAGATTCACAAATGGCAACGAACTGCCGTCAATGATGGGAATTTCAGGACCATCAACTTCTACTAATACATTATCAACGCCCATGCCGGTTAAAGCGGCCAATATATGCTCAACCGTGTTGATGCGTGCACCTTCATATTCTAGGGTTGTGCCACGACTGGTATCAACAACTAAATCGCAGTCAGCTTTGATGAGATTAGCATGAGGAATATCCACTCTTTTAAATTGAATACCAAAACCATGATCTGCTGGTATCAATTTCATATTAACATTAATGCCCGTGTGTAATCCAGTACCATTAACAGAAACAGGATTTGCTAAAGTGTGCTGTTTGTTGGGATTAAAATTTGTAGCGTTCATTTCTATGATTCTTTTCTTGTGTGTATGTTATAAATTATTAATAAGTTATTTGTTAGTTCGTTTTTTCATAATATTAATAACGATTCAATTTTCTTTTCCATTTCTCGAATTTTTTTTAGAAGATCCGGTAACTGTCTTAATGCCGCTTGGCTACGAAGTGCTTCATAATGGTTCGATGCCGGTGCCCCCATTAAAGTTGTATTAACCTCAGTTATTGATTTGGTGATACCACTTTGGGCAGCAATAGTTGTATTATCAGCTATTGATAAGTGGCCTACAATGCCAACTTGTCCGGCAATACGGACATTCTTACCTACTTTGGTACTACCACTAATACCTGCTTGTGCTGCTATAACTGTATTTTCACCAATTTCTACATTATGAGCTATTTGGATTAGGTTGTCCAGTTTCGTTCCTTTTTTAATAATGGTTGACCCCATCGTTGCCCTATCAATACAAACATTTGCCCCTATTTCTACATAGTCTTCAATAACAACATTGCCAATTTGTGGGATTTTAGTATAACTACCATCGGATTGAGGAACAAAACCAAAACCATCGCTACCAATTACCGTTCCACCATGAATAATAACATGGTTGCCGATAATGGTATTGTCGTAAATTTTAACACCTGGCATAATGCAGGTATTAGAGCCTATAACTACATTTTCACCGATATAAACCTGCGGAAAAATTTTTGATTTTTCACCAATAATAACGCCCTTAGCGATATAAGTAAAGCCACCTACATAAACATCAGGAGCCAACTGTGCGGTTTTATGTATAATAGTATCCTCTTCTACTCCGGTTAACTGTTCTCTTTTCTGTGTATCATAAAAACTTAATAAATAAGCCACAGCAGTATAAGCATCCTTAACCTTTATAAGTGTTGCATTTACTTGCTCGGCAGGCTCAAAGCTATTATTGATGATCACAATAGACGCTTTTGTAGAGTACAAGTACGGCTCATATTTAGCATTAGCAAGAAAAGTAATCTGACCAACACCAGCTTCTTCGATCTTTGCAAAAGAAGATACTTCAATATCTTTATTACCAACAGCAATATGACCATCTAATAATTTAGCAATTGCACTAGCGGTAAACTTCATAAAAAATATTTAAAGTACGCTTCATTGTCTATGTTTATAATCAGTGCAAAGTTACATCGATTTTTTTAGTGAAGCAAGTTTATTTATTTAGTCAAAATAACAAATCATTATGGTGCACTTTTAAGCAATAGTAAAATCCCGAGACTATAAAATGTTTAGTTTCACAAGGTTATACCCAGCATTTGTACCCCCGCTCTATTTCGTTTCAGCTACGCCTTCACTCAATAGAGAAGGGGGGATGATGAAAAGAGTGGGTAAGTTAGTCGCATTTTATATTTGATTACCCTTGAGGATATAAGCAAAACGCCCTCAGAGAAAGGGAAAGGGCGTTGCAAAACAAGGCAACGAAGTGGTTATCGAAAATGGTTAAGGCGAATGTAAGTAGAAACGAGGGATGTTTTTGAAATAGAAATTTCATAAAAA
>JASGCP010000127.1 GCA_030053995.1 Phycisphaerales bacterium | reverse complement strand
AAATGACCTTATAAAATATCAAATTGTAGTTTTAAAAACCAATTCATTTCTACCACTTTTACCCAATCAATTCGTCATAGAGCCAAAAAATATATGCTCAAAACAAGTTTTAGAACGAATAGTAGTAATAAGAATGTGCAATAAAAAATGTAAATTGACCAAATCAATCGTCAATTTAAGATATGTCTATTATTACTTTATCAACAGACATTGGTAAAAAAGATTTTATAGTACCTGCCATCAAAGGACAATTATTAACTCGTCTACCCGGTTGCCAAATAATAGATATTTCGCATGATTTTTCAAAAGACAACCGGGTAGAAATCAGCTATATCTGTAAACAAGCCTTTCAATATTATCCTGCGAACACGATTCATCTTATTTGTATCGATACCTTTGGTGGCAATAATGAGCATCTTTTATTAGCAATATATGGCAATCATTTTATCATCTGCCCCGATAATGGTAGTCTGACGATGATCGATCATTTCGACATAAACAATATTCGATCAATATCGTTAACACAGTTGCTTACAAAAAACATTTTAAGTTATACCAATGTGATGGCAGAAATCGCCTTCAAGTTACAAAATCAAAATATTAACACAATTGGTACTATGGTACAAGAGTATATCCAGAAAATACCAATTCGTGCTTCCTACACAAACAATTGGATAGATGCCCATATTATATACATAGACAAATTTGACAATGTAGTCATCAATATACAAAAAGAAGATTTTGAACGGATTAGAAAGAATAGGAAGATGATGATAGAGTTCTCTAAAAATCAACAAATTAGAGAAATTACCTCTAATTTTATTGACAGCCAAGATGGTGATGTCATTGCTTGGTTTAATAGTGCAAATTATTTAGAACTATCTGTACGCAATGGTAATATGGCAACTTTATTTGGTTTAAATATCTATGAAGAACACCTGATAGGAAATATGAATGCTTTTCATAAAGACTGGCTTTATCATTCTGTAAGAATACTATTTGAATGATCCTTTATTATACTTACCTTGATTAGTTCTCTATCCCTCTGCTATTTTCATCATCTTAAAAAATCATGGAATCCCATAAAAGATATTACGCCGACATTATACTCCCCTTGTACCTTCCTAAAAACTACACATGGGAAATACCGGAACACTTAATAAGTAAAATACAAATAGGTTGCCGAGTAGAAGTGCCACTCAAAAGGAAATTATATACAGGGATTGTTAGACAGATGCACGAAAACAAACCGCTCACTTTTGCACCCAAACCTATTATTAAAGTTTTAGATGATCACCCGCTCATTCATAACCTGCAACTAAAACTATGGTGGTGGCTGGCCTACTACTATTTATCTTCAGAAGGTGAAGTCATGAATTTAGCCATCCCCTCTTTGTTAAAACTATCTAGTGAGCCAAGACTCATTTTGATTGAACCCCTTACTATTGATCCATTAACCCTACATGAGAAAGAATACCTCATTTATGAGGCGTTAACAATTGCAAAAGAATTAAATTTTCAAGAAATAAAAGATATTATACAAGATGATAACATTACACCAGTTATTAATAGTCTTCTCAAATCAAAAATAGTACAAAAAGTTGAAGCACTAGAAGATCGCTACCAACCGCTGACAGCACTAATGATTTCATTACACCCTACCTACTCTACCCCTGAAGGATTAACGATGTTAATGGGTTCTAACTTACTAACTGAAAAACAACAAAGAATTGTGTTCGCCTATATACAACTCGCTAAAAACAAAGCAGGAATCCGACAAGAGCTACTCATTCAAAAAGCAGAAACAACACATAGTACCGTTCATAAACTAATCGAAAAAAATATTTTTATAAGTACCCAGCAACCCATTTCAAGACTTAAAGAAATACCCATAAAAAATGATACGCAGGATTATCTATTAACAAGTGCTCAAAAAACAGCGTACGAACAAATTAATGAAACATTTAAAAATAAAATGGTCTGTCTTTTACATGGTGTTACTGCTAGTGGTAAAACAGCCTTATATCTCAAACTAATTAGTGAACGAATAGCCCATGGTCAAGTAACACTTTATTTAGTACCCGAGATTTCACTAACAACACAATTGATTAATAAATTAGAATCCTGCTTTGGTGGGCATGTCATTGTTTATCACTCAAAACTTAATGCACAAGAGCGTGTAGAAATTTGGCATGAGGTACTATCAAAAAGAAAACTTGTTATATTGGGTGCTCGATCTGCTATATTCCTACCTTTTAGTTCTTTAGATTTTATAATTATAGATGAGGAACATGAACCTTCCTACAAACAAAAAGATTTTTCACCTAAATACCATGCACGCGATGTTTCAATTTATTATGCTTCGCTATCAAAGGCTAAAGTATTATTAGGTAGTGCTACGCCTTCTTTAGAGAGCTATTATAATACACAAATAAACAAATATGGATTGGTTAATTTATTTGAACGATACGGACAAGTAAACTTACCACCCATAAACACAATTAATCTAAAACAAATAGTCAGCAAAAAGAAAGATGATTTCATTATTACGCCTCAACTACTTAATAGTATTCAAGCATCCTTGCATGCAAAAAGGCAAGTGCTACTATTTCAAAATAGACGAGGCTATGCACCGCACATTTACTGTAAATCTTGTGATTGGATACCTAAATGCACCCAATGTAATGTATCGCTAACTTATCACAAACAATACGGTAAACTATTTTGTCATTACTGCGGTAGCAAGTACGAACAACCAACGGTGTGTCCCAGTTGTGGTAACTACCAGTTTATACAACATAAATCAGGTACAGAAAAAGTAGAAGAGCTACTATCAACCTTATTGCCCAAAGCAAGGATTATGCGTATGGATATGGATAGCATAAAAGGTAAATATGAACATGAGCAACTCATTAAAAAGTTTGAAGCTCAGGAAGTTGACATATTAGTAGGTACGCAAATTATTGTAAAAGGATTAGATTTTGCACATGTTAATTTAGTAGGCGTTATTGATGGGGATTCATTATTACATCATTTAGATTTTCGCGTTAATGAACGGGCTTTTCAGCTACTCGAGCAAGTTAGTGGTAGAGCTGGTCGCAGGCAAGAACAAGGGGAAGTACTATTACAAATAAAGCAAGTTGACCACCCTTTATTAAACTTTTTACTTCAACACGACTACAAAAGTTTTTATAATTGGGAGCTCAATAGTAGGAAAGATTACGGTTATCCACCTATTGGCAAACTAATCAATATTACTGTAAAACATAAAAATAACCTTATTGCTCAAGATGGGATTAACCAACTAAAACAACTATTACAAACTAAATATTTGCAATATTTATTAGGGCCCAGTCAACCGTACATTGACAAAATTAGAAACGAGCATATTTGGGAACTCTTATTTAAACTGCCCAATAATTTATCATTTATACAACAAGTAAAACAAGATATCTTCTTAGCAATGGCGACCATTAAACAAGATAGGAAATTTACAACATTAGCCATTCAGTTGAATGTTGATCCCTTGTAACCCAATAACTGTTTCTTTTTATTAAACCTACATATAATAATGGATGAAACTCCTAAAAACTTTTTTATCGATCAACTACCTGTGCTATTAAAAATTTAAGATACTGTGTATTCTCAAGTCCAACTACTATCGGATGATCGGGCGACTGAGATAAAAAATGTATAACGCTAATTTGCTTCTTAGCATCAATTGCGGCTGATTCAATCATCTGCATAAATGCGCCTGATGATACCAAACCAGTACAACTGGAGCTTACTAAAAAACCACCAGAGCGAATTAGCTTCATTGCTCGTAAATTAACTTCTTTGTACCCACTCAATGCCTTATTAATATTAATACGATTTTTACTAAACGATGGTGGGTCGATCATTACAACATCGTAAGTCTCCCCTATTTGATTTCTTTTTTTCAGTTCATCAAAGGCATTAGCCACTTTAAATGTACAAATATCTTCCAAACCATTTAACCGTGCGTTATTATTGGCTGCTTCAATAGCGGTATCACTAATATCGATGCCTAATACGGACCGTGCACCATAATAAGCGGCGTGAAGTTCAAAAGACCCAGTATAACAAAATGCACCTAATACGGTTGCATCTTTTACAAATGGTGCTATCAGTGTGCGGTTATGCTGCTGATCAAGGAAATAACCTGTTTTTTGTCCACTCGACAAATCGACATTCATCTGTATGCTGTGTTCATTGATGATTATATTGGTATTAAAGGGATCCGACAAAAATGTTTTTTCAAGCGATAGTCCTTCTAATGTGCGCACGGGCACATCATTCCTTTGATAAATACCTTTGGGATTAAAAATGGTTGTTAAGGCTTTGACAATAGCGTCGCGCCACTGCTCCATTCCTAACGATAAAATTTGAACAACTAAATAGTCGTTAAATTTATCAACAATGAGTGCAGGTAAGCCATCGGCTTCGCCAAAAACCACGCGAGCATTTTCTACTATCCCTAATTTTTTTCTATATATCCAGGAAGTGTTTATCTTTCTATAAAAGAACGCATCATCGATGATTTCTTGCTTGCGCGTAAGTAGCCTAATGGTAATTTGAGATTGGGCGTTATAATATCCAATGCCACAAAATCCACGATGGTGATAATAAACGGCTACTAAGGAGCCGGGAGCGATAGCTGATTCAACTTCCCCAATTTCATTATTGTATATCCAACAATGACCTCGTTGAATTCTATTTGATATGTTTTTTCTAAGTAGTATCTTTTTCATTGAGCAAAAATAGACCTGATTGTACAATTTTGTGCAAAGATACGACCCTTATAATCAATAGTAGCTAAATAAATAATAATGCATCGCCATAAGTAAAGAAACGATACTTATTTTTAACGGCGGCTTTGTAAGCCTCCATCGTTAATTCAAATCCAGCAAATGCACAAGTATTGATAAAAAATGCTGTTTTTGGTGGGTGAAAGTTTGTAACAAAAGAATCGGCAATACTAAAATCATAAGGTGGATGAATAAAATAATTCGTCCAGCTATCTGAAGGCTTGAGTATTTTTTGAGCGGTAAGACTTGACTCTACGGCTTTCATTGTTGATGCACCAACAACACAAACACGATTTCCGTTTTCTTTCGCTCGATTAACAATAGTACATGTTGATTCAGGAATTTTAAAATACTCTGAGATCATTTTGTGCTTACTGAGGTCTTCAACATCAATAATCTTTATAGCATAATAGTTTATGTGTAAAGTACTCTCTACAAATCGAATTCCTTTAATTTCACATTTTCTAACTAAATCTCTACTAAAATGTAATCCGGCAAAAGGTGCTACAACCGAACCTTCTACTTTAGCAAACACGCTTTGATAGTTTTCTTTATCCGATTCATCAGGCTTTCTTTTAATCAATTTAGCTGGCAACGGCGTTTTCCCTAATTGATTTAACATAGATTTTAAAGAAGCATCATCATCTTCCCATAAAAATTTAATGGTTCGCCCCCTACTCGTTGTGTTATCAATTACTTCAGCCACTAATTCATCAGAAGCACCAAAGTATAATTTATTACCTACGCGTATTTTCCTAGCAGGTTCAACAATAGCATCCCATAAACGATGGGATTGGTTAAGCTCTCTTAATAGGAGTACTTCTATCTTTGCCCCTGTTTTTTCCTTTTTGCCATTAATTTTAGCAGGGAATACTTTGGTATTGTTAACAATAAATACATCATCATAATTAAAATAATCAATAATATTTTTAAATTGTTTATGTTCTATTTTACCAGTTTTTCTATCAACAACCATTAATTTACAATCTTCGCGTTTAGCAGATGGATATTGGGCTACTAAATTTAAAGAAAAATCATAGGTAAATTGGGATAGTTTCATAAGGGGTAATAAAAAATAGTAAATCTATTAGGGTAGAAAAATACTCGTCCAGTATGGTGCATAAAGATAATACATTTGAATGATATAAATTAAAAGAAGCACTGATTTATTTTCAGTAACCACTACGAAATTCTTTATAAACTTTGGCTCTATGACGAAAAAGGTGGGTAAAATGTTAGAAGTTTGATGACTTTAAAAATGATAATTTGGTATTTT
>JASGCP010000126.1 GCA_030053995.1 Phycisphaerales bacterium | reverse complement strand
ATATCCTCAACGGTAATCAAATATAAAATGTAACTAACTTACTCACTCATTTCGTTATAGAGCCATAAAAATAGCCCGTTAAATCTTTGGGTTATTTTATAATTCCTTGACGAACTTAATGGTAGTATCATTTGATCAATAACGGTGGCTTACTGAGCACATCCCAATAAATTATCAAGGGCATCTAAAAAAAATCGGTTATTGCTTAGTCGTGGTATTTTATGTTGTCCCCCAATTTTATTGTTTTTTGATAACCAACGATTAAAAGTACCAACTGGTACTTGTTTGATATCCGGTAAACTAAGTATGAGATTATTAAATCGTTTAGCCTCGTAATCGCTGTTTATTTTTTTAAGTTCATCATCTAATTTTTTAGCAAAATCAACAATATTTTCAGGTGGGGTTGTAAATTCAATATACCATTCATGTTTACCATTTTGCACATTGCCCATAAATACGGGGGCTACCGTATAATCTATAATAGTGCTATTAGTAGCGGTACATGTTTGAGATAGTGCACGGTCGGTTTGTTCGATCATGACTTCTTCACCAAAAGTGTTTAAGAAGTGGTTGATTCTACCGGTAATTTTTATTTTATAAGGATGTAAGGCTGTAAATTGAATAGTGTCGCCAACAATATAGCGCCAGAGACCGGAATTAGTACTAATCACTAAAGCATAGTTTTCATTGATCGTTACTTGGGATAATGTTTTACAACTATTTGGGTCATTAAATGTTTTCATCGGTAGAAACTCATAAAATATACCATGGTTAGCGAATAAAAGTAATCCTTCAGGATCTTCTGGAAATAACTGTGCTGCAAAAAAACCTTCGCTGGCATTATAAATTTCTAAGCATTTAATAGGCTCCGTACCCCCAATAATTGATTGCATTTCCGCACGATAGGGTACAAAAGAAACGCCACCATGTAAATATAGTTCTAGATTAGGCCATACCTCCTTTAACTTTTTTTTCCCTGTTTTTTCTAAAATCTTTTTAATAAGAATATAGGTCCATGTTGGCACGCCACTAATACTTGTAATATTTTCGTTAATCGTTGTTTCTACAATTTGCTCTAATTTTAAATTCCAATCTTCAATCAAAGCGATTTCTAAATTAGGTGCTTTAATCCATTGCCCCCATAAAGGTGCGTTTTGCAGTAAAACGGCACTGAGGTCACCGTAGAAGGTTTGTTCATTCAGCGGATGTACTTGGTGACTACCCCCAATAATTAACGATTTGCCCGTTAATAGTTGGCTGTTAGGGTTAGATTGATAATAGAGGGTTATGACATCTTTTGCAGCTTGGTAATGGCAGTCTTGCAGATTATCTTCTGTAATAGGAATGAATTTACTTTTATCACTGGTGGTACCACTACTTTTTGCAAACCAAGTTGTTGGCATGTCCCACAATAAACACTCTTCGCCTTTTTGTGCTCTAAAAATGTATGGTTTTATATCGTCGTAATGATGCAAGGGAACTATATTTTTAAATTCTTCATATTGATTAATTTTTTCAAAATTATATTTTTTACCAAACTCGGTGTATTGTCCATGTGCCAGTAAATATTTTAAAGTTTCTGTTTGTGCTAATATTGGTTCTTCAATCCATTCTTGGATTTGCCAAGAACGCAATCGGGCTAATTGTGATAAAGTAGGAGCCAGGATTTTCATAATTACAAAACAACTTTACTTAATTTTTTACACCATTCGATATGATCCAATCTTTTCTTCTTAACTCAAAATTACTACCAAGATATAACTTGCGGACTTGTTCGTCATTTGCTAACGATTCAGCCGTTCCGTGTTTGAAAATTTTACCTTCTATGAGTAGGTAGGCTCGATCACAAATCGATAAGGTTTCGTTAACATTATGGTCGGTTATCAGAATACCAATATTTTTAAATTTTAATTGTGCCACCACATATTGAATATCTTCTACGGCGATTGGATCTACGCCTGCAAACGGTTCATCAAGGAGTATAAACTTGGGGTCAACGGCTAATGCTCGTGCAATTTCAGTTCGTCTTCTTTCGCCACCACTTAAACTATCTCCATTATTTTTGCGTACATGATGCAAGTTAAACTCATCTAATAAACTCTCCATTTTTTTTTGTCGGTTTTTTTTTGTCATCTTATGCATCTCTAAAACGCTCATAATATTGTCTTCTACGGTTAATTTTCTAAAAACGCTCGCTTCTTGTGGTAAATAGCCCAAGCCCATTTTAGCCCTTTTGTACATAGGCATCTTTGTTATATTTTGCTCATCTAAAAACACACTGCCCGAATCAGGTTTTACAAGACCAACAACCATGTAGAAAGTAGTGGTTTTACCGGCACCATTAGGACCTAAAAGCCCAACAATCTCACCCTGTTTAACACTTACATTAACATGGTTTACTACCGTCCTGTTTTTATATACCTTGACCAATTTGTCGGTATGAATAATACTACTCAAAGCGTATTTTTTGTGTAAAAGTAACTAAATAAAACTAATTTTGTTAGGTTGCGTGTTGGTTTATTGGTATTTTCTTTTTATTTAAAATCGGTTGGTGAGGCAATTTTTATTCTTACATTTTTATGAAAATAATAGAGCGTATTAGGCAATCAAAAAAAACTCTTTTGTCGCTAGAGGTTTTACCGCCTTTAAAGGGTAAAAGTATTCAGTCGCTGTTCAATAGTTTAGATGTTTTTAAGGATTTTAAGCCGTCTTGGATTAATGTTACAAATCATCGTCCCGATATTGTGAAACGACCAGTGGGTATTTTGGGAAGAACAAGAAATATAGAAATTAGAAAACGACCCGCCACGATTGGTGTTTGTGCTGCCCTGATGAATCGCTATCAAATAGATGCGGTACCCCATATTATTTGTGCGGGGACAACCGTACATGACATAGAAGATACTTTAATAGAACTTAATTTTTTAGGTATCGATAATGTTTTGGCACTCAGAGGCGACCTTGCAAAAAATGAATCTTGCTTTACGCCTAAATTAGATGGTCATCGTTACGCCTTGGAACTGGTAAAGCAAATTCAACTGTTAAATGATGGACATTTTATAGATGAAGGATTTGAAATTGATCATAACATGAATTTTTGTGTGGGCGTTGCCGGATACCCTGAAAAACATTTTGAATCTTATGACCAAGAAGAAGATATTAGTTTTGTTAAAGAAAAGGTTAAAGCCGGGGCTGATTATATTGTTACCCAACTCTTTTTTGACAATAAATATTATTTCGATTTTGTGGCACGATGCAGAAACGCCGGTGTTACCGTCCCTATTATACCAGGTTTAAAACCCTTGACCACTAAAAATCAACTTAGAATATTACCCAAAACTTTTCATATTACTATACCTAAAGACTTAGTACACGCCGTTGAATCATGTAATACTGATATTGCCGTTGAACAAGTAGGGGTTGAATGGCTTACGCAACAAAGTAAAGATTTACAACAGTCCGGTGTTCCCGCCTTGCACTATTACACAATGGGCAAATCAAATGCCGTTGAAAAGGTATTAAAAATAATTTTTTGAGGGGTGCTTTATAGAAGAATCTAACAATTATATTTTAACTTCGGATTTAGTCTTCCTATATAAAACTGATTGTAGCCTCATGCAGATTAATCATTTTTAATATCACTAGTTATGAACATAGAAGAATCTATAGTTGTCAAAGATTTAGGACCATTGAAAAATGTTTCTATAGATATAAAACCCTTTACCGTTTTTATTGGTGCATCAGGCAGTGGCAAAAGTACCTTAATAAAGGTTATTGCCTTGTTTAGATGGCTGTACAAAATGTATAATATTCGCTTTTATCTTAAATCCAGCAATATTACTAAATCTCCGTTTAGATTTAGAATGGAAAAGTATTTACAAGATACAGGATTGAAAGAGTTTATTACAGAGGATACCGTTATTAGTTATACAGTAGCATTTGAATCAAATAATAATAAACGCCTATATACTATACGCTATGAAAATAATGAACTATCAAAACCAATGCTTATTTCTCCATCGGGACCCAGTCTTTTTGGAGATGAATATTATCCCCGAGGATCTGAAATAGAGATGTTCGATAAAGAACACCTTTGTTTCAATAAAATTAGTTTTATTCCTGAAAGTAGAACAATTATTCCCCTTTGGGCAGATCGCGGGGCTACTTTATCGGGTGCTTATTTAGGTTTTTATTTTCATGAAATGTTTGGAGACTTTGATATAGCTAACAAATATATTAAAGAGTTAAACCTTGCATATCTGCATGTACAATGGGAAATGGAAGAAAGTGAGCTCGAAAAAAAATATTGGATTAGTAATTACAATAAGCAAGATCAATCAAATTATAAAATAGAATTTAAAAATAGTGCATCCGGTATTCAAAATACAGTCCCTATAATCCTCATCAGCGAATATTTTGCTAAGCACTTTTCTTTTGAAGATTCTTTTAACCGTTCTGTACTAACTGAATTACTTGATAACGACTCACTAATAAATTTTAAACCTATTAGTAACCTTGGCAACTTACATAAAAAAGTTTTTATCCATATAGAAGAGCCCGAGTTAAGTTTGTATCCTACGGCTCAGCTTGCATTAATGGAAGACTTGACGCATCGTTGTTTTAGAAACAATAAAAATAAGGTAGAATTAATATTTTCTACACATAGCCCTTATATTATTAATCACCTAAATTTATTAATTAAACAACACGATACTACCAAAGGACAAGCTACAGAAGAAGGTATTGAATTTGAAAAACTCGCTGTCTATAACTTAGAGGACGGTGCCATTAACAGCTTGCTGATTAAAGACAAAAGGCTTGTTCATACCAACGACTTGTCTGATCCGATAAACGATATTTACGATCGCTATGAACAGTTAAGCAACAATCATATAGATGTCCCATGAAGGATTTAGAGCATTTACTCAAGTTTGACTTTCAACAATTTTACGAAACAAGAAAAAATCTTGATAGTGCGTGCTTTAGTCAATGTACTGAGGCAATATTTTTTGAGCTATACGATGAGGATAGAAAGATTACAATTTGTGAGCCGGGTAAAGGTACGGCTTCCTATATTAATAAATCATGCCATCAAGTAACCCTCGTTGAATTTGATAGGTTTGTTAATGATGTTCGACTTGAATCCAAAAGATGCGATGGAATCATTTATACAGATACCATTTTTACGCTCAACGAATTGAGGACTAGCGAGAATAACAACAGGAATAAACGCATACCAAAGGCAATAAAACAATTAGAAATAACTTTACTTTTAATAAGCCAAGTGCCAAGTATTATGTTTTTTATTAACAAGAGGGTAAAAAGGGAATGTTTAATTTTCATTAAAAAACCTAAATCGCCAGCTCAAGAGATCAATGCCATAGTTGCATTTAACCGCAACCAAATAGAAACAGAAGGGATAATGCCTAATTCTGTACTTTCACACTATGGCTTTATCTTGCGTCGCATAGATTACCCTAACCCGTACCAAATTTCTTAATTTTTGAATCAAAAAATCTGCAACTGAATTAATAGTTATCGCAGATTCATAAACCAAGTATGTTAGAAATTCTCTTGATAAAAATTAGCACATTTTAATGATTAAACTTAATCGCAAGAATACCCGCAACCACAATTCTTTATACAGTTACAATCATGAGCACACTCTTTTTTGCATTTAGGGCATCTTATAATAGTAGCACTACCACCTTGTATATTTTTTAATTGGATTCTTTCTACTGCTTGACCTAATTTCATAAATAATGGTGTTGCTGTTGTTTTCATAAAATATGGTTTAAAAAGTTAAAAATGTTATAACCTGCAACCTAATAATTGGATTGAATAAACTTCAAAAAGTTAAAATTATCCTAAAATATGTTTGACTCTATGACGGTCGGTCGCATCCTTGCACTTTAACGGGCATTACAACTTGCAACGCCCTTCCTCTGAGGGCAAAGGCTATACGCTCAATGGTAATCAATATGAAAGTGAGCTAAGTTACCCACTCTTTTCGTCATAGACCCAACACTTACTCATTAGACAATATCCCCGCCACGAGCTCGGGTAATTGGGTAATAATCTCGTAATGGCCAGTTTGCAATTCTATGACCTTTATATTTTCTACAGGGACATATTGGTCTATATTA
>JASGCP010000012.1 GCA_030053995.1 Phycisphaerales bacterium | reverse complement strand
ACAAAAATTTAAAGCTATTGGTAATAGAGTTTTTTTTTGACAATGATTTGCAACCCAAAAACTGGCTCTATGACGAAAATATACACCACTCAACCTATATTTTTTTTCCTTCAAGTGATTGTTTTATGGCTATATTCATGATACGCTCGGCGTAAGGCTTTGAAATGTCGTTGAGCTGGTTTGTTTTCTGTTGAATTACTTGCTTATTATTCTTTGCAATGGCTTCTTGTAGGTTTGCAATGGCTTGTTGGGTATTGGTAATTTCAACAGCATCTAAAAGATTACTATTTTTTTTTATAAACTGCTCGGTTAGGGTAATCATACTATGGGCTTCTGTTTTTGCTTCCACCAAAGCACGCATTTCTTTGTCTTGTTTTGCAGAATCGAATCCTGCTTGTAACATGTCTTCAACAGCCGTATCAGTTAATCCCAATTGGGGCTTAATTGCTATTTGGTGTTGCACACCGCTTCTTAGTTCCTGAGCACTTACTTGAAGGATACCGTCGGCATTAAGCAAGAGTGTTATTTCTACTTTAGGAAGACCTGCGGGCATAGCAGGAATACCTTTTAATAAAAATTCGCCCAACTTTCGATTGTCTTCAACGAGATCGCGCTCACCTTGAAAAACAGAAATACGCATGTCGCTTTGCCCGTCTTTATGCGTTGTAAATTGTTTGGCAACCTTAATTGGTATCTTGCTATTTCTTGGTATCAGCACTTCCATAAGTCCCCCCATGGTTTCAATGCCTAAACTCAGAGGTGTAACATCGAGCAATAAAAGGTCTTTATTATTACCGGCCAATATATCTGCTTGTATAGCTGCACCTAAGGCTACTGCTTCATCAGGATTTATAGAATCATTAACGGATCTGTTGAAGAAAGAAGCAACTTTATTTTTAACGAACGGCATGCGGGTACTACCGCCAACCATTAATATATCTGTTAATGAACTAATATCAATTTTAGCGTCTTCAAGTGCACGGGTACAGCAATCAAGTGTTTTTTGCAATATAGGTTCGGCTAACCTTGCTAATTCTAAACTATTGAGTGTTAGCTTATGACTCATCCAGTGAACTGAAAATTGTTCTTCAACAGATAATTTTTTCTTTGCTTCTTCAGCAATCAATCGTAACTGACTAGATAGGTTTGAATCTTTTTTTATTTGACTTTGAAAATCCCCCAATCCTTTCATCCAGTAATCAACCACCGCTTTATCAATGTCATCACCGCCGAGGAAGGTATCACCATTCGTACTAAGGACTTCAAAAATGCCGTTTGATATACTCAAAATTGTTATATCAAAGGTGCCGCCACCAAAATCATATACGGCGAGGAGCTTTTCATCTTGCGGATTTAAACCAATACCGTAAGCCAGACTCGCTGCGGTAGGTTCATTAACAATCCGCAATACTTCTAACCCTGCTAAAGCACCGGCATCCCGCGTAGCCTGTCTTTGTGCATCATTAAAATAAGCCGGCACCGTGATAACTGCTTTTGATACGGACATTTTTAAAATGTGCTCTGCTCTAGTTTTCAGCTCCTTCAAAATGAACGATGATAATTCTATAGGTGTATAGCGTTTATCATATACCTGCACTTGTACGGCTGTTTGTTCTTTTGTTTCTACTAATTGATAAGAAAAAAATGATAAATACCCTTTTAAGTCGGTATAACTTTTACCCATTAATCGCTTAATAGAAAACAAGGTATGTTTTGTATCATTTTGTAAATAAGGTAGTGCTTGGTCTCCTACCAGTGTAGTACCGCTACTATCAATATGAATAATGCTCGGCACCAAAGATTGTTCACCGTATTCCTTCAAAACAACTGGTTGCTTTGAATCGGGATGCACAAAAGCAATAAGGCTGTTTGTAGTTCCTAAATCAATGCCAACGATAATTTCTTTTGGCTGTAAGGTGCCGGTAACAATATTTATTGGAATGGTAGGCATAAGTAACAATTTTTAAAATACGCAATGAGCAACACGCAACAATATTACTTTTCTACTATTGTTGTTCTACTCAAATAATCATGTAGTGGCTCTTGAAAAAAAGGAATAAAAAAACAGTCGATAATGGATAGTCGAACAATTGTCCTGAGCAAAATTTGAACTACGGTTACTTTTTTACCATTGCACGAAACTATTTTTGTAAAAGTGCACCACTTACCGGGGGTTCTTTTAAAGAGCCATTCAAAAAGGAAATAATAGCCTACTAACGACCAAAGAAAATGCCAGCCAAAATTGAAGTAAGGAACATGGTAAAAAAAAGTCCACCATTTACCTATTTGGTACGACCAATAAGCTATCCAAAATATAAGAAAAGTATCCACTAAAAAGTTAAACACACGAGTACCGATTCCTATTTCTGCACGCTGCATATTAAATTTTTGCGAAGTTAAAAAAAAATATCTATTAAATTTTATTTAACTTGCGACAAAAAAATATGCCTTTGTATCATCACTTAGGTGTTATGCCTCCCAAGAGACATACATTTATGGAAAAGCCACAAGGTGGTATTTATTACGAACAGCTATTTGGCACGATTGGGTTTGATGGCATGTCTAGCTTATTGTATCACCTGCAACGACCAACCATGGTCAAAGAAATCGGTAAAACACTGGACCTTGTACCCGCTATAGGAGTTGCCAAGAACATCCGCTCGTACATGTTTAATTCTTTTAAAGTTGTCCCTGCAAAAGATTTTATTGACAGTCGTACGCCCTTATTAGTCAACCAAGATATACTCATCGGCACGGCTGCACCGCAGGACTCTTTAACAAATTATTTTTATAAAAATGTTGACTCTGATGAGTTATTATTTGTACATCAAGGTAGTGGAATTTTAAAAACGATATTTGGAAACATTCGGTTTGAGTATGGGGATTACTTAGTTATTCCAAGAGGCGTTATTTATCAAATTCATTTTGATACGCCTAATAATCGGTTGCTTTATGTGGAATCGAAGCATCCGATTTATACACCCAGTCGGTATCGCAATGAATTTGGTCAGCTATTAGAACATGCACCTTTTTGTGAACGAGATATTAAATTGCCCAAGGATTTAGAAACACATGATGCGTTAGGAGAATTTCATATTAAAATAAAAAAGCAAGATGTTCTTCATGATCTTGTTTATGCTAGCCATCCTTTTGATGTAGTCGGTTGGGATGGATATAATTATCCTTATGGGTTCTCTATTCATAATTTTGAGCCAATTACAGGACGGGTTCATCAACCGCCGCCGGTGCATCAAACATTTGAAACAAAAGCTTTTGTTGTATGCTCTTTTTGTCCCCGTTTATACGATTATCATCCGCGTTCTATTCCTGCCCCTTATAACCATTCAAATATAGACTCTGATGAAATGCTTTATTATGTAGATGGTGATTTTATGAGTCGTAAACATGTTGAAAAGGGATTCATCTCGTTACACCCTAGTGGTATTCCTCATGGTCCGCAACCTGGGCTTTACGAAAAAAGCATTGGACAAAAAGAAACACGCGAACTGGCGGTTATGATTGATACTTTTAAATCCTTGCAAGTAACCACGAAGGCGTTGCAAATAGAAGACGGAACATATTATCAATCTTGGTTATAAAAAAATTATATATGGTACTAAAAAATTTAAATTCTGCCGTACTTGTTGAGTTAACTATTCAGCAAAAAATGGGCTATCTAGCAGACACCGGTGCATTGGTTATTAGAACAGGAAAATTTACAGGTCGTTCACCTAAGGATCGCTATATTGTAAAAGATCAAATAACAAAAGATAAAGTTGACTGGGGCAATTTTAATATCGCTTTTGATTCGCAAAAATTTGATATTCTGTTCCATGACATACTTGCGTACAAGGAAAAGTTGACCAATGTGTATGAGACAGAAGTGTATGCTTGTGCCCACCACACGTATAAAAAAAGCGTTCGGTTTTATACAGAATTCCCTTGGCAGTCTTTGTTTATTAAAAACATGTTTATTAACCCAAACGAACAAGAGCTCAACGCTTTTAGTGCTGCATGGGTTGTGTATTGCTTCCCAAATTTTGAAGCAAACCCTATGAAACATGGGACAAGACAAGAAAATTTCGCCATTATTAACATAGAGAAAAAAACAATTATCATTGGTGGAACGGCTTATACCGGTGAAATGAAAAAAGGTGTTTTTTCTACGCTTAACTTTTTATTGCCTACGGAAAAAAATGTGTTGCCCATGCACTGTTCTGCTAATGTTGGCCATGACGGTGATACGGCTTTATTTTTCGGGCTTTCAGGAACCGGCAAAACAACCTTATCTACTTCGCCGGATAGATTTTTAATTGGCGATGATGAACATGGCTGGTCTGAAGACGCCATATTTAATTTTGAAGGAGGCTGTTATGCTAAAATTTTCAACTTAGCACAAGATAAAGAACCCGATATTTTTAATGCTATAAAATTTGGTTCATTAGTAGAAAATATTAATTTTTTAGACCATACTCGAACAATTAACTATAACGACAAAAGTATTACAGAAAATAGTCGCGTTAGCTATCCTATTAACTACATAGAAAAAATTCAAAAGGGTAGCACGGGTAGCATTCCTAAAAACATATTCTTTTTATCGTGCGATGCCTTTGGTGTTTTACCACCCATTGCTCAATTAAGTCATGAACAAATAGCATACCAATTTATTAGTGGTTATACGGCTAAATTAGCTGGAACCGAACAAGGTGTTGTAGAACCAGTTGTAACCTTTTCTCCGTGCTTTGGTGCTCCCTTTATGTTATTATCGCCTTTAAAATATGCACAGTTACTGCAAGATAAAATTAAATCGGCACCACATCCTATTCATGTATGGCTTATTAATACAGGTTGGAGTGGTGGACCTTTTGGCGTAGGCAGACGCATACAGTTATCCTACACGCGTGCTATGATTGAATTTGCCATGGAAGGAAAATTTGATCATATAACTTTTGAAAAATTTGGACATTTTAATTTAATGATTCCCCAGTCATGCGAGCAAGTGCCGAGTGCTATTTTAAACCCTAAAAATACTTGGGCCAATACCGATGACTACGATAAAGCATCGCAGAAATTAGCCGATTTGTTTGAGGATAATTATAAGAAATTTAAATAATGGTTTAATGATTAATTGTCGTTAATCGAAAATGAATAGGGCAAATATATCAGGGGACGTGCTTATGTGGCAAGCATAAGGCAATAGTAAGAACATTAGAAAGGGCAACTAATTAACTATTAATTAAGCCCTACATATTTCTTCGATACTTACCACCTACCTCATACAAAGCATGGGTTATATCACCAAGAGAACAATATTTAACTGCTTCCATTAATTCTTCAAAAATATTACCGCCTTGAAGAGCTACGGTTTTTAACTTTTTCAATTTTTCTTCACGATGTAATTCATTTCTTTTGTGAAATACTTCTAAGTTTTTTATTTGCTGTTCTTTTTCAAACTTGCTACTTCTAATAATTTCTTTAGGCAAGGAAGCAGGATTACCATTAGGATTGAGAAAGGTGTTTACGCCCATAATGGGCAGATCACCCATGAGTTTCTTTTTTTCATAATACATGCTTTCTTCCTGAATTTTATTTCTTTGGTACATTCGTTCCATAGCACCTAAACAGCCCCCTCGTTCAGAAATCCTTTCAAATTCAAGCAAAACAGCTTCCTCAACTAAATTAGTAAGTTCTTCTAAAAAGAAAGATCCTTGCAACAAATTTTCATTCTTAGTAGTACCTAATTCTTGGTTAATGATTAATTGGATTGCAATTGCTCTACGAACACTATCTTCGGTAGGTGTGGTAACGGCTTCGTCATAAGCATTTGTATGTAAACTATTACAATTATCATAAATAGCATAAAGAGCCTGTAAAGTGGTTCGTATGTCATTAAAGTCTATTTCTTGAGCATGGAGACTCCTTCCTGATGTTTGTATATGATATTTAAGTTTCTGGCTTCGCTCGTTACCGTTATATTTAAGTTTGATAGCTTTTGCCCATATTCTTCGGGCTACTCTACCAATAACAGAATATTCGGCATCCATACCGTTACTAAAGAAGAATGAAAAGTTATTGGTAAAGTCATCAATAGACATACCTTTGCTTAAATAATATTCTACATAAGTAAATCCATTAGATAGTGTAAAAGCCAATTGCGTAATAGGATTGGCACCTGCTTCTGCTATATGATAACCACTAATTGATACATTATAAAAATTTTTAATTTTATTCTTAATAAAATATTCTTGCACATCCCCCATCAGTTTCAAAGCAAACTCAACTGAGAAGATACAGGTATTTTGTGCTTGTTCTTCTTTAAGAATATCTGCTTGAACGGTACCGCGGACTGACTGCAAAGTTTTTTGCTTAATGAGGGCGTATTCATGCTCATCCAAAATATCATCGCCGGTTAATCCTAACAAGAGCAATCCAAAGTCCTTAAATGATATTTTTGCTTCCAAATTATTATCGATGACATATTCCGGTTTGGGCAAATTGGGGTGTAATTTTTTATAAATGGTAGCTACTTCTGTTTCTTTTTTTAATGCTTTAATATGTTTTTCACATTGTTGATCGATAGCCGTATTTAAGAAAAAAGCCAATAAAATAGGTGCAGGTCCATTGATCGTCATACTCACAGAAGTAGAAGGGGCACAAAGATCGAATCCAGAGTATAATTTCTTTGCATCATCTAAGGTAGCAATACTCACACCGCTATTACCAATTTTACCATAAATATCTTCTCGGTAATCTGGGTTTTCACCATATAGGGTAATGCTATCAAAAGCGGTACTCAAGCGAATAGAAGATTGACCTTGAGAAAGGTAGTGGAATCGTCTATTGGTGCGTTCTGGGGTTCCTTCACCGGCAAACATCCTTGTTGGTGCCTCCTGGCTATTCTTCAAAGGGAAAACGCCGGCCGTATAAGGAAACTCGCCCGGTACATTTTCTTGCAATTGCCACCGCAGAATATCGCCCCAATCTTGGTAATTGGGCAGTACGACTTTTCTAATCTTGGTATTCGATAGGGTTATCGTTGTTAAAGGTTGGCGTAGTTTTTTATCTCGAACAGTATATTCAAATTGATCTTTTTGGTAACGCTCTTTTTTTTCATTCCATGTATCTAATAAATGCTGGTTACTTTTTTCTAATTTGAATTCATCTTGAAGTGCTGTTAATTGATTACAAATTGGTTGAGACGGATCGTATTTTGATTGAACTAATGCTAGTGCCCCAGCCAGTTGATATTTTTTAGAAGCAATAGCTGCTTGTTTTTCAACAGTACGGTCATAATTACGAATACAGTCAACTATTTCCGATAAATAATTTGTCCGATTAGATGGTATAATAACAGTTGGATTCATTAATGCTTTCTGTTGGTCTTTGGGCAACGCGAAAGACTTTTTTGTCTTTTGTTCCAGGGTCTTTAAAATAAGATGAAACAAGCGGTGTACACCGGCATCATTGAATTTATTAGCATTTGTAGAAACAATTGGGAGGTCTTCTTTTGCAGTATCCCATAGCTTATGATTCCGAATAAATTGCCTACAAACATCATGGTAAGCATCATGGGCACCGGCTTTATCAAATTTATTAATACAAATAATATCAGCAAAATCTAACATGTTAATTTTCTCCAGCTGTGATGGTGCACCGTATTCAGGGGTCATGATGTATAAAGCTATATCGCAAAAATCGGTTATGGAACTATCACTTTGTCCAATGCCCGAAGTTTCCAAAATAATTAAGTCAAATGCTGCTTGTTTACATATATCAATAGCCGACTGTATTGATTTACTTAAAGAAGTATTGTTATCCCTTGTAGCCAATGAGCGCATATAACATCTTGGTGAGTTTATTGCGTTCATTCTAATTCGGTCGCCTAATAGAGCACCACCTGTTTTTCTTTGTGAAGGGTCAATAGAAAGTATGGCTAAATTTTTAGTAGGGAAGGAGTCTAAAAACAATCTTGTTATCTCGTCAATAACGCTACTTTTGCCCGCACCGCCCGTACCGGTTATACCTAATACGGGTATTGTATTTCGTTTGAGGCTATCGGTTGCCGGTTGATGTTGTTGTTCTTCAGCTTTAGTAATACTTCGTGCAATAATTTGGACAGGTATTTTTTTTTCTAAATGGATAGGTTGGTGGTTTATGGGCAGATCGGCAACAGAAAAATCACATTGTTCGAGCATATTTTTGATCATACCCTCTAATCCCATTTTTCTACCATCTTCAGGGGCATATATTTTGGCTATTCCGTAGTTCTCTAACTCTATAATTTCGGAGGGTAATATTGTTCCGCCCCCGCCCCCAAATATTTTAATGTGTTGGTATCCATTTTGGTTGAGTAAATCGCGAACATACTTAAAATACTCAACATGTCCACCTTGATATGAAGTCAGTGCTACGGCTTGAACATCTTCCTCAATAGCAGCTTCTACGATTTCATAAGCACTACGATTATGACCTAAATGTATAATTTCTGTCCCCATACTTTGTAAAACACGACGCATAATATTGATAGAAGCATCATGCCCATCAAAAAGTGTTGCTGCGGTAACAATTCTAATTTTATTTTTTAACATTGATACAAAATGAATGGTTAATATTAATAACGACACAAAAACTACAACTTCCGATTGGTTTACAAAAGCAAAGTTAAAATATTTTAATTACTTTTCTTATCAAAATAGAATAGCTATCATAAAGAATTAGGTTAACAGAGGGGCTTATGTAGTTAAGCGATAAAAATATTTTTAGATTTTTTCAAATTAGGGATATCCCAATCATTGATTAGGAAATACATACTTTAAAATACATATACTAACAAAAGCATAAACGAGTGGCAATAAAATTTTATATTTGCAAAAAAATGTGTAAATGATCAAATATTATTTTAATCATCATACTCTAAAATATGAAAAGATAGAAACATCTTTTAGGCAAAAGACATTAAAAGTAGTTGGTTATGCTTTATTTTTATTGACATTTAGTATTATACTGATTGTTATCTTTTATTTTAATTTTGATTCCTCTAAGGAGCGTTATTTAAAACAACAAAATGCCGATTTAATAGAAAATTATAATATTCTTAGTAAGGAAGTTAAAGACATTCGTGCTGAAGTAAAATCTTTGGCAAATACTGATAATAATATTTATAGAGTTATTTTTGATGCCGAGCCGATACCAGATAGCCAACGGATTGCTTATATGGAGCGATCGCAAAAAATGCAGATTATTTTAAAAATGGACAACATAGAGTTAGCAAATAGTATTGTATCTGATCTTCAAACTATTCAGGCATTAGTTGCTTATCAACAGGAAAGTTATAAGCAAATAGATAATATGATCGATAATAAAAAGAAATTGTTAGCAGCCACACCTTCTATTCAACCAATTAGTAATAAAGATTTAAGTCGCATTGCATCGGGTTTTGGTTCTCGTATTGACCCTGTTTATAAAATTATGAAGTATCATGCTGGTATTGATTTTGCAGCACCTTTAGGAACGCCTATCTACGCAACAGCCAATGGGGTAGTGGAATCTGCACGATTTAATACAGGCGGATATGGCAATAATGTTATTATCGACCATAGCTTTGGTTATAGAACTTTGTATGGACACATGATTAAGTTTGTAGTTAGAGCGGGGGATAAGGTTAAGCGCGGTGAAATTATTGGTTATGTAGGTAGTACTGGAAAAAGTACAGGTCCGCATGTACACTATGAAGTAAGACGAAAAGGGATACCTGTTGACCCTATTTATTATTTTTACAACGATTTGAGTCCTAGTGATTTTGACCGGGTATTGGAATTGGCGAATAGTACGAACCAGAGTTTAGATTAGATCATTAAAACGATATTTGTAATGGAAAAAATTATCATATTAGATTTTGGTAGTCAATATACGCAACTGATTGCAAGAGCTATTCGAGAGCAACAGGTTTTTTGTGAAATAGTACCGTTTTTTGAATCCATAGACAAAAATGATGCCCATATTAAAGGTGTTATTTTGAGTGGCTCACCTTGTTCTGTAAATGATGCAGAACCGCCCAATGTTGATGTAGTTGCTTTATCAAAACATTTTCCTATACTAGGCATTTGCTATGGTGCACAGCTAATTGCTAAAAATAGTGGGGGTGTAGTTACTAAAAGTTTGCAAAGAGAATACGGTCGTTCTTCATTAAAGGTAATTCATCATGATCCGTTATTGGCGAATGTGTTACCGGAAAGTCAAGTTTGGATGAGCCACGGCGATACGATTAGTAAACTACCTGTAGATTTTCAAATTATTAGTAATACAGAGCAAATACCCGTAGCGGCTTTTAAAAAGGAAGCGTATGGCAATTCTAATCATATATATGGACTACAATTTCACCCTGAAGTCCACCATTCTATCGAGGGTAAGAAAATTTTAAATAATTTTGTGCGTTTGATTTGTGGTTGTAAAGAATATTGGACAGCCACTAATTTTGTGCCGGAAACAGTTGCACATTTAAAAAAACAATTAGGTAATAATCAAGTTATTATGGCTATTAGCGGTGGGGTTGATAGCACGGTAGCTGCACTTTTAATTCACCATGCCATTGGTAAGAATCTTACTTGTATTACGGTAGATAATGGCTTGCTTAGGAAGAATGAGTTTCCTTGGGTATTACAGCAATATGAGAAAATTGGTTTAAAGGTTGTAGGCGTTGATGCGGTAGACTTTTTTATAGACCGGCTACAGGGTGTAACGGATCCCGAAAAAAAACGAAAAGTTATTGGTCAATCTTTTATTGAAGTGTTTGAAAAAGAAGCTAGAAAATATACAGGGGTACGCTTTCTTGGGCAGGGAACAATTTATCCTGATGTTATTGAGAGTATCAGCGTTCAGGGACCTTCGCAAACTATTAAGTCCCACCATAATGTTGGCGGACTTCCTAAAGATATGAATCTGGCGTTAATAGAACCGCTTCGATTTTTGTTTAAAGATGAGGTTAGAAAGGTTGGACAAGCACTTAACCTCGCTGATGATTTTTTGAACAGGCATCCATTTCCAGGACCGGGGCTTGCTATTAGAATTATCGGAGCTGTTACTAAAGAAAAAATAAGCCTTTTGCAAGAGGTCGATGATATTTATATCCAGTTACTAAAGAAATATGATTTATATTATCAGGTATGGCAGGCAGGTAGTATTTTACTTCCCATTCAAACCGTTGGGGTTATGGGGGATGAGCGTACCTACCAATTTACTGTTGCAATTAGGGCTGTAACTTCTGTTGATGGTATGACGGCTGACTGGGCTGATTTACCACGCTATTTCTTAGCCGAGCTTTCAAATAAAATTGTGAATCAAGTAAAAGGTGTGAATCGTGTTGTTTATGACATTAGTAGCAAACCACCTTCAACAATTGAATGGGAATAATTATGAAACAATTATTATTTAAAATTATTGTTACTGTTTTTATCGTTTTGATAGGTTACCCTGCTTTCGCCGTAAAAGGTAAAATTAGGGTAGGGCTTTATCTACCTTTGTATTTAGATTCTATTGTGCATAATGGTTATTCATGGTTCGCTGATAACCCATACCCTGATTATATGAATCCAGGAATTAGTTTTTATAATGGGGTTATGTTAGCATCTCAAAATTTTTTTAGTAATACAGCTAATAGTATTGATGTTTATGTACTTGATAGTAAGAGCAGTTTGCCGGCACAAAATAAATGGCTTAATAGTAAAGAGGCCTTGTCTTTGGATTTTATGATTGCGATGTTCTCGAACAAAGAGGAAATGAAAAGAGTTAGTGATTGGGGTTTATTGAAAAACACGCCTGTACTCTCGGTTACTTTTCCTAGTGCGGCTGGTATTAAAAACAACCCTTATTTTTATGTGCTTAACCCTTCGCTACAATTTCATTTGGGGGCTATTTTTAAATTATTATTGAATCAATATGCGGATGACAATATAATAATGCTTACAAAAGATGGTGCCATGGAACAATCAATTTTGCAATTTTTTGAACACCAAAATCAATTCCTGGATACAGCTGAGCAACTACACTACCAGACTTGTAAAATCGAAGGACCGTTGTCTTTACAAACTTTGTTGCCTTATTTCAAATATAATCAGCAAAATATTTTGGTTTGTGCTAGTACAAATATTGATTTTGGTATAACTATTGATAGTGTTGCTGAACAATATAGTCGTAGTAACTTACTATTGATCGGTATGCCTAATTGGGATAAGGTAACAGCTTTGAGAAATCCATTAAACAATATTCCTATTTGTTATAGTAAGTCTTTAAATTTTTATAGCGATAATAAAATGGAGGCTTATCGTTATTTTAGTGATTTGTACAAAAAGAAGTTTTATGCCTTACCCAATGAATATACATCTTTGGGCTATGATGTGTTTAACCATTTTGTAGGTATTGCCAATGTATCTGGTGCTGATTTCGTTAATCAGCTGTCTTCAAGTCTCGATACCGTTTTTACCACCTATCAATTTGTACCAAGATATGTCTCCCCTTATGCTATTATCCCTGATTTCTTTGAAAATACAAACATTAGCTTTATTCATCTTGTTGGAAATACGGTTGCCAATGTTATTCCTGCTTCCAAATTTTAATCTGATTACATTTTAAAGTACAACTATTTAGGGTTTAGCCTTATATTTTTCTTTAGCGGTGTGCGACATAACCATTTTAAGCGTTCCGCCTGCCTCAAGGGTAGCATAATCGATATAATCTTTATCATATAATTTACCATTAAGAAAAATTGAACTAATGTATTTATTCTCTTCGCTGTTGTTCTCTACAATGATGTTTAAAAATTTACCATTTTGTAAATCTATTCTTCCTTGCGTGATGAGGGGACTACCAAAATACATTTTACCATCAGCGGGGCAAAAGGGATGAAATCCTAAAGCCGTAAATACATACCATGCACTCATTTGTCCACAATCTTCATTACCCGGCAACCCATCGGGGGTTGGTGTATAAAATTTTTTGCAAACAGTTCTTGCCCAGTAAGCAGTTTTATCTCGCTCGCCCAGTGCTGCATAAGTATATATAGTTTGGTGACTAGGTTCGTTTCCTTGATCGTATTGACCAATCATACCACTAATATCAATAGCAGGATGATCGCCGTGCAATTCTTCAGATAAACCCCATATAGAATCTAATTTTGCTATAAATTTATTTTTGCCACCATGCAAAGCTACAAGACCGTCAATATCATGTAATACAAACCAATTATACTCCCATGCTGTACCTTCAGCGTAAGCCTGATGTCCACGAACATCACTATAAAAAGGATCAAAATTAGGGTAAAACTGCCCAAGGGAATTTTTTGCTCTTAAAAAACCTGTAGCTGGGTCATAGACATTTTTATAAGATAAAGAGCGCTTCATGTATTGAGCATAGTCATCATCTTTACCTAATTTTTTTGCTAATTGAGCAATACACCAATCATCATACGAATAATCTAAAGTAAGCGTTACACTATTGTCATTAACATCTTGTGGGACAAATCCTTTTTGTAAATAATTATCCATAACGGCGGTAGGCTGATTAGCACTTTTTAAAAGTGCTTGATAAGCTTTTTGTACATCAAAACCTGTAAATCCTTTTAATACGGATTCAGTAATTAATGAAGCAACATGATACCCTGTCATACAATTAGTTTCTATGTTCTCTAAATCCCATACTGGTAGAAGTCCCTTTTCATCATAAAATCGTAACATGGTATTAATAAAATCTGGAATGCGTTTTGGTTGTGTAATAGTTTGCAATGGCCAACAAGATCTAAAAATATCCCAAATAGAAAAATTGGCATACTGAATAGGTTCGCCTAAATCATTAAATAAATTGGGCACTAATGAAGCATGATAAAGAGCCGTATAAAATGTTTTTAGAATATTCGTATCGTAAGAACGAATGTTGATTTTGTTAAGCTCTTGGTTCCATAAATTTTGACAATTGGTGCGTGCTTGGTTAAAACTTAAATCATGTATTTCGTTTAAATTATTTATAGCGGCAGCTATCGAATGAAAGGAAATGGCCATTTTTGTTTCCACCGTCTTGGTATTTGGGGCAAAGTTTAGAAAAGTGATAACACCTCGTTTGTCTGATAAATAGCGAATAGAATCAATGTGTACCGGCTTTTCACTAACCACTAAAGCAAAGTAAACTCGTTCATTTTGGTCCCACCCGCGCGTAAAATAATAACCGGTATAAAGACTATCATTAATCGTATTAAATTGACTAGCCATTACTCTTTCATGTCCACAGTGCCAACCTAAATCAATCTGTAGTTGCGGATTAACATTGTCAGGGAAAGTGTAAACAGAATATCCTGCTCTATTCGTAGCGGTTAAACCTACTGTTATGCCATCATTCATCGTAACTGTGTAATACCCTGCTTGTGCATGCTCATTGCTATGCAAGAATGATCCACAATAATGAATAGTATCAGGTTTTTTATTATAAGTGGGAAGAGTTGATATATCGCATAAATCAGAAGTACCGGTGCCACTTAAATGCGTATAAGAAAATCCAGCAATCGTTGTATCTATGTAATGATAACCCGATGTCCAGTCCCACCCAATTCGATTATTATCGAGGCTTAGTTGGACCATGCCAAATGGACAAGTAACACCAGGATAAGTATGTCCATGCCAACCTGTACCGATCATAGGATCAACATATTTAACTAAGTTTTCTGAAGAGCAAAAATTAGAATATGTTAGTATGAGCAGCACGGCTATATAACGCGTAATAATATTCATGTTATTGTTTTTTTAAATATTTTTTTATAAAGTTAGTAGTAAATCATGATATAAGAATGGAACTTTTAAAATCATTATTTAAACAATTACTAAACAAAAAGGAAATTGCTTGCCTATCTAATAACTTAACGATAATAACCACCTTTCTCAATTTCTTCTCGGACAATTTCTGGAACTAAATATTTAATGGTTCCTCCTTTTTTAATTATCGAACGAATATAGGTAGCAGAAATATCTAAATAAGGTGCAGTAACCAAAGTATAATTCATCGCATTGGTTGTGTGGGGATCAATTGAAAATCCGTATCGTTCATAAACAATAAATTGGTAGTTAGACTTTAATAGGCTTGCATTCTTCCACTTATTAATATTACTTAAACTATCGCTACCAATAATGGGATAGAAGGTATGGGTAGGATATTGCTCCTTTAAATAAGTTAAGGTGTCAATAGTGTAGGAAGGTTTGGGTAAATTGAATTCAATATTAGAAGCTTTAAATCGATGATCGTCTTCGATAGCTTTTTGAACCAAATAATATCTTTGAGCACCATCTAATAAGGTCGTATTATTTTTATGGGGGTTTTGCGGACTTATAACCCACCAAATTTGATCAACAATATGTTCATTCGCCACGGCATTACCAATCATGAGATGCCCCATGTGGATTGGATTAAAAGAACCAAAAAAAAGACCTATTTTCATAATGAAGGGCATGAAAAAATTACCGGTGTTATCCGCAATCTAATATGTCATTGATGAGGACGCTTATCAATCTTTTTTACCGCAGGTTGTATGACAATATGGTGACCACCCAATATCGTAACCCCTACATTAATTTCAAAGCCGATAATAAGCAATAAGGCATTAAAATAAATAAACATGTTGGTAATCAGTACTGTTCCTAACGATCCATATATTTTATTATAACTGTTGAAATTATTTAACCAGTAAGAAAACAAAAGAGTAGATAAAATCATTGCTATTGTTGCAATGATTGCACCCAATGAAATAATTGGCCATCTTTTTTTTACCGAGGGACCAAACTTATAAATTAAACCAATAGACAAATAAATAGATAAAATAATAATAAAAGAGCGTAGTCTATTAAACCAAATTAAATTACTTTTGTTAATGACAAAATTGTGAGAGAGGGATACCAAAAGGCGCTGTTGGGCTATTAAAATAAATAAACAGATAATAGAAAATCCTATAAGTATTAATGTTAGTTTGATAGCACGCCATCTTTTATGTAGAAAGAAATTTTTTTTCTGAAAAATAGATCGATCAAATGTTCTAATGATGCCTAACATGGCATTGGACGCATAAAACATTAGCAAAATAAAACTGAAGGAAAATAGTCCAATATGTTTATTGAGTAAGTCATCGAGAATACCCTGAACCAAATGATAAGATGTGGTGTTGGGCGTAATACCTTTTAGAAAATAAAAAATAGTAATTTTTACATACTGCGAACCGGGCAAATACGGTGCAATAGTAAATAAAAATATACAACCTGCGGGTAGTGCTAAAATAATATTAAAAGCAATAGCCGCTGCTCGCTCAAACAATCCTACTTTGTTGAGTTGATTAGCTACAAAAATGGTTATTTTGTATGTTGGTACATTATTTGATAAAGGCATAGTGAAACCGCGTAGTTTTTTTAGGAGAAGAGCACCCCAACGATTGTATTTTATTTTTTTTAAAAAGTCTAAAGATAATGACATCTTGTTAATGATAAACTGCTTAATAAATGAAGGTACTTATTTTTTTATATGTCGATTTAAATCTATTTGATATTTTCTAGCATTTTGTAAATGTTTTTCTAAGTTGGAACTAAAAACATGCCGACCAGGGTGATCAACATCGGCCACAAAAAATAAATAGGATGTTGCAGGTGCATTAAGAACATCATTAATAGTTGTAGGTGAGGGCGTACAAATAGGTCCAATGGGTAAACCTTTATGTAAATAAGTATTATATAAAGATTGAACTTTTAAGTTTTTAAAACTTAATCGTTTAATATGAAAATTACCTAAAGAATAGGCAACGGTAGGGTCAGCTTGTAACAACATATTGTGGTGCAAGCGATTCAAATACACTCCGGCAATCAACTTTTTATCATCTTCATTATGGGACTCCATTTCTACGATAGAACCTAATATAATTACCTGTTGGGGATTAATACCTAATTTTCTTGCTTTAACACACCTATTACCTGAACACCAAAAATTATTATTGATAGACCGTAACTCTTGCAATACATTTCTTAGTGATTCATTTGCAAAAAACTCATATCGTCCTGGTTGAATAATACAAAATAAATGTTGGGTGTCAACACCCAAAAAATTTAATGAATCGGCATTACACAAAAAATGATATGTTTTTTCAGTATCCCACTTAAATGCACTGCTCAGAACTTGAGCAAATTCATGTATGAAATTCATCCTCGGTATTTCTACCGTTATAACTTTATCTGTTGTATATCCTACTACACCTAACAAATAACGGACTAATCGGGCAAGCGGATTGGCTTTATTTAATACAAAGTGGGTAAGGTGGACTTGTGTTGACGACTGCGTGTTGACGCTTCTTATATTATTTTGCTTTGTTTTGCCTTCTGTACTATTGTGATCTACCGGATTACATCGTGTAAATAAAAAACATACAGATAGCAAAAAGTAAATAGTCAACAAGCGCATTTTATGCAAATTTAGGGCTCAAGGGTAATTTTATGCAAATTTAGGGCTAATATTGCTAATTTTACGCACTCATTTTAATGATACAACCCCATCGTTTTTGGGGCTTTCTTTCATATATTCACAGTCGCCCATTTTCGATAGGCACTTCGTTAGTCTTGTTTTGCAATGCCCTTCTTCTGAGGGCATTCCAGCTATATGCTTGCTCTATGGCAATCAATATAAAATTGAACTAAGTTACCCAATCAATTCGTCATAGAACAATTTCTTGTTAGCTTGATTAAATTAAAAAAGATTAATATTTGATTTTAATGATATTACTTTGCAAAAATCCATTTAATTCAACTACAAAAAATTCATGGTATTATGAAAACTTACATTGTTGTTTTTTTGGCAAGTTTAACCATATATGCTACATCTTGCAGAAAAGAAATAGAACCAGTAACGGAAAGTGTATATGATTATAACATTAGTGAAATTCCTAATTTAGGAATTGTATTAGAAGCTGGTGGGGCAGCACATTTTTTAAAAACTGAAGACCAAGGAGTTAATTGGACGCAATCTACAGGCTACCCAGATAATTTATTCGCTTCAGTAGTGCTAAATACCCCGAATACAGCTGTGGCGGTGGGCAATGATGCCAGTAATAATGCTGTAGCTATTATATCTGATGATGATGGAAAAACATGGCAACCAATTAGCGTTCCTACCTCAAAAATAACGGGCACTGGGTTAACATCGGTGGCATTCGGTTCTTCATTATCCGGCATAGCTGTGGGGTCTGAATTGGTTTACAGTGGTGATGGCGGTCACTCATGGAAAAAATCATCATACCCTAATTACTATAGGGTGTTTACTTCTGTTGCATTTTCATCACCAACGAATGCGGTAGCAGTGGGATATTCTAATATATTTAAAACAGTAGATGCAGGAGCTAATTGGACAGAAGTTAATAATCCTACTAAAAGCTATTTGAGTTCCGTAGCTTTTACATCCACTAAAAATGGAATTGCCGTGGGATATAATGGCACGATACTCCAAACAGCAGATGGGGGAACTACATGGACTAGTATTATCACTAACGATTTTAGTGATATAAATTTTTTGTCATTGGCTTTCTCTTCAGCTACGCAAGGTATTGCCGTTGGTAATGACCAATACCAAACCAGTTATATAGTTCAAACAACCGATGCCGGTGTTAGTTGGCACATAGTCGATAATCCGTATTCTAATTTTTTCCTAGCAAATGTAAACTTTTCTAACGCAGCAGATGGGATCATCGTAGGCGGCTATAACAACAGCACGATATTAAAAACCAGCAATGGTGGGACAACATGGCAATATATTAATCACCCCGATAACAAACCCCTTACATCTGTAGCATTTTCAACGCATTTTACGCCTTATAACTATTAGTAAAATTGGTTTTCTATACATGGCGTAGGAAATCATTGCATTATTATAGACCACCCATACTTCAGTTCATACAAGCTACATAGTCTGTTGTCGTTAATTATAGCTTTTTAAAACAATCAATTAGACAGAGAAACTTTCTCCACAGGCACAACTACGACTTGCATTGGGGTTATTAAAATGAAATCCTTTACCGTTAAGTCCGTCAGAAAAGTCAAGTTCCGTGTTTACCACATACAAAAAACTTTTTAGGTCTGCCACTAGCTTAATGCCTTTATCTTCAAAAAGCTGGTCTTTAGGTTTTAGTTCATTATCAAAATCAATTTTATATGTTAGTCCGCTACAACCACCACCAATAACGCTAACACGCAAGAAGTAATCGCTATTTTCGCTAATTTGGGCATCTTGCATGAGCTTGACAACTCGTTCCTTTGCTTTATCGGTTATATAGATACCGTTTTCTATTCGTGTATCTTTTGATAAGGTGTTCATATAAAAACTAAATTACATGGGTACTGAAGGCATTTCAGGCAAATTATTCTTTTTGCGGTAATCTGCAACTGCTTGCTTGATAGCATCTTCAGCTAAAACCGAACAATGAATTTTTACCGGTGGTAACTTTAACTCTTCTACAATTTCCATATTGTCTATGGCACAAGCGTCATCAATAGTTTTACCTTTTAACCATTCCGTAGCGAGCGATGATGATGCGATAGCTGATCCACAGCCGAATGTTTTGAATTTAGCATCAACAATAGTACCTGTTTTTTCATCTACTTCAATTTGCAAACGCATAACATCACCACATTCAGGTGCACCAACCAAGCCTGTACCTACAGATTTGCTTTTAGCATCGAGTGTTCCTACATTTTGAGGATTTGTATAATGATTGATAACCTTTTCTGAGTATGACATAAAATATGTTTTAAAATGTTATTAATATAATTAATGATGGTTCCATTCAATAGTACTCAAATCAACACCATCTTTGTACATTTCCCATAACGGACTCATCATTCTTAATTTTTCAACAGTTTTAGTTATTTGTTCGATGGTGTAATCAATTTCTTCGCGAGTGGTTGTTCTACTAAGACCAAAGCGCAATGAACTATGGGCTAAGTCATCACCGAGCCCTAATGCCTTTAATACATAGCTTGGCTCCAAAGAAGCCGAGGTGCAAGCAGAACCAGAACTCAGAGCAATATTTTTATTAAAGCCCATCAATAAACCTTCACCTTCAACATATTTAAAGGAAATATTTGATACATGAGGCAACCGATGCACTTTATTACCGTTCAGATAACTTTCTTCTATTTTAAGTAATTGTGATTCTAAATGATCTCTTAATTTAACAATGCGCTTATTGTCCTCTTCCATTTCCTCTTGTCTTAATGCACAAGCCTTGCCAAAGCCAACAATACCAGCAACATTTAGTGTTCCGCTACGCATCCCGCGTTCATGTCCACCCCCATCAATTTGTGCGGTAACTTTAACACGAGGATTTTTTCGTCTTACATATAAAGCCCCCACACCTTGAGGACCATAAATTTTGTGGCTAGAAAAAGCCATGATGTCAATCCCATCATTGATAACATCAACAGGTATCTTACCAACAGCTTGTGTGGCATCACTAAAAAATAAAATATTGTGTTTTTTTGCTAAGTCTGCAATAGCACGAATAGGCTGAATAACACCAATTTCATTGTTAGCATACATGATAGCAATTAAAATCGTTTCTGGTTTAATGGCGACTTCCAATTGCTTTAGGTCAACTAACCCGTCATTTTGAACTGGTAAATATGTAACTTCTGCTCCCAGTTTTTCAAGGTGTCTACAAGCATCTAAAACAGCTTTATGCTCGATAACACAAGTAATAATATGATTACCTTTAGACTTATACATTTCGTAAACTCCTTTAAGTGCTAAGTTATCTCCTTCAGTAGCACCAGAAGTAAAAATTATCTCCTTATTATCCGCTCCGATCAAAGAAGCTACTTGTTCGCGACCTTTTTCAACCGCAACTTCTGCAACCCATCCAAATGAATGGTTGCGACTAGCCGCATTACCAAAATGTTCTGTAAAGTAAGGCAACATGTGATCTAAAACCCTTTTGTCCATGGCGGTTGTAGCATTGTTGTCTAAATATATGGGAAGCTTTAACATGATAATTGTATTTTAAAAATCTAAATAAATTTTCAATGGTTCATTTAATACATTAATAAAATAATATATTAATCACTTGTATTTGCGAAATTAGTCTATTTTAATAACCAATCTTACCCATATATTTTTTTTTTCTAAAATCGTAAATAGAGGGTTATGGGGCTAAATCATTTTTTGAGGTGCTAAGATGTTTTATTAATGGTTAACCAATTATCAACTTTCAATTTTCAATTTCTTTCGTTTGCATCACGGATGACACAGATTTTACTAATTGCACCCAGATAAAATTATCATTTTTAAAGTCATCAAACTTCTAACATTTTACCTACCTTTTTCGTCATAGAGTAATATTTTTCTACTGCCTCTAAAACCTCTTAATACCTCAAAAAAATGATTTAGCCCATATCCATATTCTGTATTTTGATAGAATATATTTGTAGTCTTTTTATTAAACGCTCGTACGCTTGTTCAATATAATTCTAATTGTTGTTCCTTTAAATAATTCAGAGCGTAGCAAGAGTATTTTGCCATGATGAAAATTTTCTATAACCCTTTTTGCTAGGGCAAGTCCCATGCCCCAGCCCCTCCTTTTAGAAGTATAGCCCGGCAAAAATATTTTAGCTTGATCTTTCTTTTTTATGCCTTTTCCAGAATCGATGATATCGATAATGATTTTTTTTTGTTTTGCCGTATTTTTAATTTGAATGATAATATTGCCTGGTCGTCCTTCCATTGCATCAATGGCATTTTTTATTAAGTTTTCTAGTGTCCAATCAAATAAAGATTGAGCAAGATCGATCGTAACGTTTTTAGATATTGCATTGACAACAGTAATATTAATTTTTTTACTCACCCGCTCTTGTATATAATGAACAAGGGTATTAATTTGTTGATCTATATTGGTAGCTTCTAATTTAGGGGTGATACCTATTTTCCCAAACCGGTCAGTTACTAATCCTAATCGGTCAATATCTAATTTTAGTTTTGGTAAAATATTTAATAATTGCTCTGGATCTTCTTGCAACACTTCCACCCATCCTTTCATACTTGAAATGGGCGTTCCCAACTGATGGGCGGTTTCTTTAGCCATACCTACCCACAGTAAATTGTTGCGATATTTATAATTGTAACTAACAATCAAACTGATTAAAAATATAAAAAAGATTAAGAAAATAGCTACCAAATAAGGGAAAATGGCTATGGTTCTATAAAGCTTGGTGCTACCAAAATAAAAATATCTAATAGTACCTTTGCCATCATCTAATTGAATTGGCTTATTTAATTTTTGAAAGCTTTTTAGTTTTGCTTTGAGCATATTCGTATCAAGAACATCAAATGGTAGGTCATTCTGGAGACCAGGAACATTATAATAATAAGGCGTATCAGCTTCGAACACAAAATTACCATTATTATCTGCTTGAATAATTGGCATATTATCATTTTCAGCAGATATTTGTTGCATTAAGCTGTATATTTTTTTTTCTTTATGTTCTAATGAAGCCATCTCTTTTTCTATCAATTTTTCGGAATTGAGTTTTTGTAAGATGACCAAGCGTTCGGCTACAAATTCGGTATAGATAATAGTTGTACCAATGATAAGCAGGGCTACTAATAATAGTAAACCTCTATAAGAAAACCAGTATTCTTTCATGGTATAATTTTAATCTTATAAATATAATAGGTAGCATACTGGATATTTATTACACCAGGATTGTAACTCGAAGTTACACACTTAAAAGATGATTTTTATTAAAAGTTTGCAAGCAAAACTCATAAATTGGGCTCTATGACGAATTGAGTGGGTAAAAATGTTAGAAATGAACTGGTTTTTAAAACCACAATTTGATATTTTATAAGGTCATTTTTCTTTCTTTTGTCTTGATTCAGAAGAAAGAAACAAAGAAAAAATCAAGCACTTCCTCTGAGGGCAAAGGCTATACGCTCAACGGTAATCAATATGAAAGTGAGCTAAGTTACCTACTCTTTTCGTCATAGACCCATTTCCTCTAACCAATCTTTGCAAAAAACGGGTTAGAGGAAATCTAGTATTTTTCAATTTGTTTTTTAAAATATGGTGCTGAGATAATACTTTATTTGTGATACAAAGGTTGTTTTTAGATCAATTGTTGAGAAAATAGAACTAGCCCCCCATATAAAAATCATGCCATATAGTGCTCCCCATAAGTGTGCACTATGGTTTATATTACCATGTCCCGTTTTTGATAAATAAAAGGAGGCACCTATAAATAAAAGTGCAAATATAAATGCCGGCGTATGAATGCCCGGAAGTAGTATGAGTTCAATTTGTGTAGTAGGGAAAATTACAATAAAGGCAAATACAATAGCCGACACCGCTCCTGATGCACCTAAGCAGTGATAATACTCATTTTTTCTTTGTTTGATATATGTTGGTATTAAGCACACAACAAGAGCAGTGCAGTACAATAGAGCAAAGATATATAAACCTTTGTTTCCAAAATAAAGAGGGGACTGTAAGATTGTTTCCAAAGCTATTCCAAAAATGTAGAGTGTGTACATGTTGCATAGAAGGTGTGGTATATCAGCATGTATCAACCCGGAGCTTAAAAACCGGTACCACTCGTTATTTTGTTTGATTGATTTAGTTGAGAAAATAAATTTTTCTTGTAAACTGGGTACCCAAAGACCCATAAAAGAAATAATAGCCGTTGCCAAAAGTAAAAAATAGGTCATTGCACCTTTATTTAGTTAATGCAAATGTAACTATTTTTGTAATTCGTAATGTAATAAGTTGGTTAGCCTAAATGAAAAAATATTTTTATTTGTTACGCCAAAATAGTAGTTTTACAGAATTATTAACCTTGTTTTTACCCCCCAAAAAAATAACATGAATGAAAAGGTTTATTATTTGTATGACGCTGTTGGTAGTCGTTTTTCAATCAGCCGTATTCGCTCAAAATAGTGATGAGAAAAAAAATAAAAATGAAATTTTATCGGTGCAAACAACAATACGCAGGCTTTTTGCTACACAAAATTATGATTCTTTAAAATATGTAGTTGCAGAACATATTTTTTTGCACATGTATGACCGAAATAGCGTAAATAACCTTGCTGGTGTAATTGAATTATTCAAGTCAAAAAAAGAATTTCCAGTAGGTAAAATAGTTGAACAAGATACCCCTTATGTTTTTATTAGTGGACATATAGGTGTTGTTGTTGGCAAGATAATAAGAACAGAACTTGAATCAGATAGAACTGAAAAAGAATATTACGCTCATTACACTGCTATTTATGAAAATAAAGGAAAAGGATGGGTACAAGTGTCCTTCATTGTACAAAGAGCGACAAATTAATTTAGTTTAATCGATCCCATAGTTTTATAGGTTTTATAAAGTAAAAAGAAGTAAAAACCTTCCTTTATTATTGCTTGTGTCTTTTATGTTATCTCGTTATAATTTAAGACATGCTAAAGAAGTACTTTATTTTTTGTGCATTTTATTCTACAAAGTCTAAATCTGTGTGGTATGATTCTTTTAATTTATACAAAGCGAGAAAAGCTAGTCCATATACTATAAAGCATAATATTTGTGCACTCAACACATAGTTTTTTGTAAGCATCTCAAGTGTGGTAAGTAAAAGTAACTGAAGGGGCAGAGTGCCTCTAACCATATTTGGAGTAGAAACGGTAGCCGTTGCTCTTAAATTAGTTCCAAACTGCTCGGCTGCAATGGATATGTATAAAATAAAATAACCACTTGAAAAACCTAATCCGGCACAGCATAAAAAAAAGTAGAATGATGAGGCATTATGAAGTGTAAATAGAAATAGAAGTGCAAATAAAAATGCTATGCTGAGATAAAGTAAAACTGTTTTTTTTCGACTTTGTAGCCACTGGCTAACCAAGCTCGCACTTATATCGCCACCAAAACTAAATAATAACATTACAAAAACTGACAAAGATGCGTCGATACCGGCTACACCAAATAAGTCCGCAAAATGGTCGGCAAAACTAATGAGTATGCCTAATACAAACCAATTAGGTACGCCAATTAAAATGCCGTAAAGGTATTTTTGCAAACGCTTTTTATCTGTTAAAATTTGCAATATATTTCCTTTTTGTACTAAGTATGACCGTGTTTTTTCAAATAATAAACTATCTGGGATTCTCGTTCGCAAGAATAGGAGTAGCATACCTAACCCACCACCAATAAGATAACATGTTCGCCAGCTATGGTGACTCAAATTGTAAAATAAATAAAGCAACAAAGTCCCCAGTGTTCCCATGCCTACGACAATAGAATAAGCATAATTGCGTTTATTAATAGGCAGTATTTCTGATATCAATGCTATACCGGCACCTAACTCTGCAGACAATCCAAAACCATTTAAAAATCTACAAACAGCGTACTGTGTGGCGTTATGAACAAAGGCGTTGGCTACACTCATAAGTGAATAAAAAAATATGGAGGCAAATAGTATTGCTTTTCGACCTTTTTTATCGCCCATACTGCCCCAAAACAAACCGCCTATAAGTAACCCCAGCATTTGAATGCTAATAATTGTTTTACCAATGCTAACCGATTGTGTTTCAGAATAACCTAAACTCAATAGGCTATCTTTGCGCACAATAGCAAAAACAAACAAGTCATAAACATCAACGGCATATCCTAAGCCTACAGTAAGCACCAGCAACCAAAGTGTTCGTTTATCTAAATATGTTGGTTTATTGTCCATTTACTATTTTTTAAAATCGCAAAGTTAGTTTTTTTATTTAAAAATATTAGCAAGATTTGCCCCCAATAACTTTTTTTCAAGTATGACTACTTAGCACTTATTTATAATTTCGCGGGATTGAAACGGGCAATTTTTTAATTTGTTGCATATCCTATAACATTTATTATCTAATATTTGTCATGAGCGTACAATATAAAATATAATGTATAATATAGCATAATTATTAATCTTGGTCAATCTGTTATTTATGATTTTTTACGCTAATAAGCGATCGATTAGTCTATTTCTATTGTTAGGCACTTTTTTTTTGATACTACTGCTGGTTGGTTGTCATGTTAATAATAACCGAACGCCTGATATTTCTTCAATCAAGGTTCATCTGAAAATAGATCGCTTTGAAAAAGATTTGTTCGCTTTAGATACTGCCAATTTAGATAATGAACTACCCTTACTACAAAAAAAATATGGTTATTTTTATACTCAATTTATTTATAATATTCTATCTATTAATCCGAATCACATCCAAACGCTCAAGCATAAATTAAAATTGTTTATTAAAAGTTATAAATTTTTATATGATTCAACACTTTCCGTGTTTGCTAATTTTGATGAAACAATTGGTGATCAAGTGCGGGTAGGGGAGCAATTTTTAAAGTATTATTTTCCTAAATATTCAATGCCCACAGAGCTCATTACTTTTATTGGTCCGTTAGATAGTTATGGTAATATACTCATTGATAGTGGTTGGGCAGTGGGTTTGCAGTTGTATATGGGGAAGTCTTTCCCTATTTACAATACGCAAATGGGAAGATATCTTTACCCCAATTATATTTCTCAACGATTTGCACCGCCTTATATTGTCGTTGGATGTTTTAAAAATATTGTTAATGATATTCATCCAATTAAAGAATTAGGTCGCCCTCTGTATATTCAAATGATAGAAGCCGGCAAAAGACTATATGTACTTAATTGTTTGTTACCCAATATTGATGATACTTTAAAATTAGGTTACACAGGTAAAGAATTACACGCCGCCTATGATAATGAAAAGATTATTTGGGCAACAATTTTATCTAATAATTTTCTTTTTAAATCAGACCCACAATTAACGATTGAAATGATGAACGATGGTCCAAGAACAAATATTATTTCTTATGGTTGTCCTGGTGCAATTGGTCAGTTTATAGGTTGGCAAATTGTTAAAAAATGGATGACAAAACATCCTAACTTATCTTTATCTGCTTTGTTAGAAGAACCAGCCGATAAAATTTTCCAGTCTGCTAACTACCGACCTTAATAACCATAACCATAATGGCTACTCAATAGATGAAAACTATTTGTTTCATTGCATGTAAACTCCCTTACTGAAATAGCTATCTTTTTAAAAAACTTCTGATCTCTATTTCATGCTCTCTTTTTTTAATACTTTCTCTTTTGTCGTGATTTTTTTTGCCCTTACCAAGCCCAATTTCAATCTTAACAAATTGCTTATCATTAAAAAAAAGTTTAAGCGGTATAAGGGTATAACCCTTTTGATCTAAAGTATGCTCCAATTTTCTTATTTCTTTTTTCTTCAAAAGTAGTTTTCGATCGTGAACAGACTCGTGGTTATTAGCGTGTGCATGACTGTATTCACCTATATATAAACCCCTTATCCAAAGTTCGCCCTTAAAAAATAAACAGAAGGAATCATTAAAGCTAACTTTACCCGCTCGAATACTTTTTACTTCTGATCCTAGTAAAACAACCCCTGCAAGGTATTTATCTTCAATACTATAATTAAAGTATGCTTGCCGATTATTAAATTCCTTAGCCATGTTTATAAAGTCTAAATTTCAACGAATAACGGTAATTTTTTAAAATGACAATCAAAATTGCTATTCTTTTCATTAACTAACAACCTTTTCGAATTACTTAAGGGGATTTTATTAGAATTTAAAAATAACAAGCATACAAAGATACAGTATAAAAAAACCATTCTATAAGAGAATATGTTAAGGCAATTTTTATGACCATTTAATATTTCTTCCTTATTAAAGAATTTACTACCCAAATAAAGTAATTTACAACAATTTGTCGGCGATTAATATTTGTAAAGGTTAGCAGAAAAAATGACTAACTTTGCATTTTATCATCGTTATTATGAGTCCACGAATATTAATTGCTTTATTGATACCCTTTCTGTTTACGAATTGCAAAAAAGAACAGGATTCGAATGTACGACCAACACTGTCTTTTGTTCAATTTAATAATAATATCGTTGCAACGGATGCGGTTGTAACTGCAATTATAAATTTCACCAATAATGGTAGGGCAATTTTCGATTCTATTTTTATAGAACGCATTTCCTCAGTATGCCCTGAAAATGTCAATGTTCTTGAATCCTTCAAGCTACCATCTTTTAATAGTAACTTATTTACAAAAGGTCAATTTGACATTTATTTTTCAACATCCCTCATTAGTACGCCCAGTTATATAACTTTTCAGTTGCCTAAATGCTCACCAAAAGAAGATACCTCTGTTTTTAAAATATGGATAACCGATATAGCCGGTAATACGAGTGATACTGTTACTACGCCCCCTCTTTATATACTTCCATGAGTAATAAACAGTGAAAATAATTCGACAGATTGTTTATGTTATCTTGTTTAGCAACTGCTTTTATGGTATATGTGCCGTAGCACTTTGTATAGAAACCAATCGTTTAAATCATATACCGCTTAATACTATAGGCTTTTATGTACTAATTTTTACTGGATGCATATTTTATTATTTGATGATTTACCTGTGCAGTGCTTATAGGACCAACACAAAAGATATAAGGACGCATTGGTATCTAAAAAACTATGCACTCTTACAACGACTATCTGTCTGCTTGTTATTAGTATTTGTTGGTTGTTTAACTTTATATATACTACAATACGATAGAATTATTTTTAGTAGTTACGACAAGTGGTACCTTGTTATTCTTGTATTACCCATTACTGCCATTTTATATTCTTTACCAATTTTATCATTTGTAGGCTTACGGTCTTTTAGAGAATACGGTATGTTAAAACCCTTTGCGTTAGGTTTTATATGGAGTAGCATGGTATCGTACATGCCTGTTGTTTTTTATAACATGCAGACATTGGGCAGTCAAGGAAATTACATATCCCCCAATGTGTATAATTGGCTAATCGATTGGCTATTTATTTCAATACTTTGCATTTTGTTTGATTATAAAGATTGTATAGCAGATCAGGCACAAGGAATCAATACTTTTCCTGTACGATTCGGTATAACAAAAACAACAGTTTTCATTATTATACCCTTGGTCATGTTGATTGTTATCATAATGATTGCCTTAACACCTCACACTTTATACTTAATAATTCGACTTATTCCTTTACTCCTAATTGTTCTGGTTAGTTTTTCGTTAAATAAACCAAAAAATATAATTTACTATCTTTTAGTAGTTGATGGATTAATGCTTGTTAAGGTAATCCTATCGCTATTAATAAAGCAATAGTTTTTATATTCCTGTATTTAATAAGACATCAGTTTATCAAACAAATTGGGGAAATATTGAGACAATACTAATAATAACCGCATCATTTTTTGTGGGGTAACCGTTTTTTTATTTTTTAAAATGCCTAATACTGTTTTTTCTGCAACAACATCAGGTGATAAAACTTTAAATAAAAAACGATTAAGTTTAGGAATTTGACTATTCCAGCTCATGCCATTATTGTCAAAGTAATCTGTTTCTGTAAGTCCGGGTACTATTTCAGTAATCTTTATTGGGGTTCCTTTTAAATCCAACCGTAAACAACGGGTAAACGATCGTATAGCAGCACGCGTAGCAGAGTAGGTGAGTGTATTAGGAAACGGGAAATAAGCAGCGGGGGTATTAATATTGACGATATGACCATGACCATTTTTTAACAGATCATTGATAAACCCTTGTGTCAAATAAAAATAGGCAAAATAAGGGACACGCATAGCTTCCTCGGCACTACTGATAGTACAATCCCGAATATTTTTGAAACTACCACCACCGGCATTATTAATAATAATATCAGGCGTAATAAAGACTTTTTTAATTTCTTCAATGATCATACGGGCGGTAGATTCAACACCAAGATCACCTAAATAATAATATACTTTAACGCCCTTGTTAACTGAACATAACTTTACTGTTTCTAACAATTTATCTTTATTTCTGCCCAATAAAAATAACTCTGTATCATATTTACTAAGTGCCAAGGCAATACTCCGTCCTATACCGGATGAAGCACCGCTAATAACTACTTTAGCATGATGGATAGAAGACATGATTTATAATTATAAACTTTGCAAGAGAGTGTGACCTTTTATTGATTCAATATACGCCGCATACATGGTAGATGACATTCCTGCCAATAGGTATCAGGGTTGATCCCATTAACAATGTTAAAGTTAAAGTTTTTTTATCGACATCTAATAATTGACTAAATTATTTTTGGCTCTATGACGAAATGAGTGGGTAAGTTAGTTACATTTTATATT
>JASGCP010000125.1 GCA_030053995.1 Phycisphaerales bacterium | reverse complement strand
TGCGAGCGTTAATTGTTTCACTTCCATAAAATTTATATTTTAATGCAAGTAAAAAAATCTTTTGATTTATCAAAAAAAAATACCTTTACGCAATTGTTAACCGAGGTTTTGCAAACCTCCCAATTAATTTATGGAAAATATATGAAAAACAATACAATATTGTATTTTATTAAGTCACTCTTTAAAAATGATTATATACAACTCATTTTTGCTTGTATAACAGTCGTAGTCATTTTTTTAATGCTCGGCAAATATAGACAGACACCCGAATTTTTTGCAGATATTTGGGATTCAGTAATGATCATGATGCTTGTGTTCTATGTCGCCTGTCATACAATCCCCAAGATCGTGTATGGTTTACAATCCATGCCTTATACCTATCAAATAAAAAATAATTTTGGCAAAAAAGCATTTAACCTACAAGTAATAACCTACGCCAATTACCATACAGTAACCTATAATATCATGTAACGCATTGTCTTTTTGGTTTGGAAGCGCTGTTATGGATGATTCTTCTTTTTGCTATTGCCCGTGGGTTGGGCTAATCGCTTGTTTTATATTATTTTATCAAGCATTGAGCTACCAAGCGAATAGCCCATATACAGCTGTGTTAATCATTATTTGGATAACATTTGGACTAATCAGTTATTTGGTCGTTCGTCAACAGCTATTATCTTTGGCAGTTGTTCAATTTTCATTAATAGGCTTAGGATTTTGGCGTTTTTTAGGACACACGGTTGAGCCGATGCCACCGGGTATTTTGAATGAAAAATTCAACAAGAAATATGCCATGACATATAAATTAATTCCGCCATTTTTATTAGGATTTATATCAGAGTTTAGTGCCGGATTACCATTTAGGCTTTTTCCCATTTGGGTATATTATGCAATGGATCGTTGGAATAAAAATGATACGAACGACATTGTTAGTTGCACGGAAGCTAAAAAAACGGTTGCCATGATTCACAAATATGGTTGGGGGGCTCACCCGATAACAAGACAAAAATTACACGATGTATTGCCCAGTATACCGTAAAACAATACTACACTTTGAACGACTAAATATTAGCAACAATACGATTAACAAATATGATATTTTGTTAAATATACTTCATACGCCAAGACAGCCTCGCAACAATAAAATGATCGCGATCAGAAATACGATATTATTGTTAATATGTTGGTTAACAACAAGCTATTCAGCTTTCTCCATTTTACCTCGAAAATCTGTTGTCATTAATGATGCCATTAATGGATTTTATTGGATTGATAAAAACACACAGATAAAAATATACAGAAATACGGTAGGAACCTATAACGGTCAAATTATTTTTATGCACGATTCCATCAATCCAAAAACTCATCAATATAAATTAGATAACAACAATCATGCCACCAATCTACGCTCAAGGCGTTTATTAGGATTGATAATTATCAGTAACTTAAAATTTAATGCTATAAAAAAAGATTGGGAAGATGGAAAAATTTACAATCCTAAAGATGGTTTAACTTATGGTTGTTATATCGAACAAAAAGACCAAAATAACATTTGCCTAACGGCTTATCTCTATTTAAAAATATTTCAGGGAACAGTTTGTTGGAAAAAACAGTAAAGCCATTAGTTTTTTTTTTGCTCCAAATACACGGCAATTAAATTTTTTATAGTAGGATAAGAATTAGCCAAATAAGCGTCTAAATCACGAACACTTACCCATTTTATTTCTGTAATATCTTCTTCAGTCTGCGGAACAAGTACTTGTGTATTTTTTATTCTCATACGATACCATGTAGTTGTTTTCACGACTGGGGCTTCAATTCTCGGCTCATAATATTCGTGCACTGTTTTTTGAATCAGACCTAATATTTCAAGATTTGACAAGCCTGTTTCTTCGGACACTTCTCTAAGTGCACAGTGCTCAATGGTTTCACCTTCATCTAATTTACCCTTTGGTAAATCCCATTTCCCGCGTCTGAATATTAAACAAATATCCCCTTGCATGTTTTCAACAATGCCACCACCTGCTACGATATATACTTTTTCAGACGATTGCAAACTCATAAGTTATCAAATTTTAATTATGACCTGTTACACAAAACCATTCATCATCAGCCTCAAAAATATAGTTTTTATTATTAAAAAACCTTGCTTATATGATATTGAAGTATCATCGTTATGAACACACTATATTTGCGTAATAGATAGAACGATACAAAAGCTAATAATTAAAAAAAGACTACCTTTGCACAATCGTACCTATCATAAATAGAAGTCCCAATTAATTAATAATTTGCTATTATGTTTGATACCATAGAGGATGCACTCGAATCTTTAAAACAAGGCAAGATCGTTATTATTTGTGATGATGAAAACAGAGAAAACGAAGGTGATTTCGTTGCACTGGGTGAATCTTGCACACCGAGTATAATTAATTTTATGGTCACCGAGGGGCGCGGGTTGGTATGTGCACCCATCACCAAAGAAATAGCCTTGCAAATTGGGGTATCAAAAATGGTATCTGTTAATACTGATATTCACCAAACAGCTTTCACAACAAGTATTGATCATATTTCGAACGGTACAGGCATTAGTGCGGTCGAGCGAAGCATTACCATAAAAAAACTCACTGATATGCGCTTGAAAAGTACCGACTTTAGAAAGCCAGGTCATATTTTCCCATTAGTAGCTAGGCCAAACGGGGTATTGGAAAGAGCGGGGCATACCGAAGCAGCGATAGATTTAGCACAACTCTGCGGTAGAAAACCAGTAGGTGTTATTTGTGAAATAATGAATAGCGATGGTACCATGGCGCACAGGGATGAGCTTATTGACATTGCAAAAAAATGGCAATTGAAAATTATTACCATTAAAGATTTGATTGAATATCGCAAGAAACACGAAAAACTCATACGCAAAGAAGTAAGTATTCAACTCCCTACAAAACATGGTAACTTTCAATGTATTGGATTTTCAAGTGCCGTTGATGGAAAAGAACATATAGCCTTAGTTAAAGGGAAAGTTCAAAATCTTCAGGTGCCCGTTTTAACAAGGGTTCATTCTGAATGCCTCACCGGCGATGTATTTCAGTCGTTACGATGTGATTGCCACGCACAATTAGAATACGCCTTTCAACTCATTCAAAAACAGCAACAAGGTATTTTTATTTTATTAAGACAAGAAGGGCGTGGCATTGGATTAATTAATAAACTCAAAGCTTACGCTTTACAAGATACACATGGATTAAACACCATTGACGCCAATCTTAAATTAGGATTTGAGTGTGATTTGAGAGAGTACTATATTGCAGCCCACATATTACACAGTTTAGGCGTCCAAACTATTGAATTAATAACCAACAATCCCGAGAAAATAAATACCCTGCAAAATTTAGGAATTACGGTTAGTAAAAGGATCGATGCTTCTGTACCGGTTAACACCTACAACCATAAATATATTTTTACCAAATTAAATAAACTAAAACATTATTACGACATTCATAAAAAAAACACTATTCATGAAGACTTATAAAGGCAATTTTAATGGGTCAGGTGCACGCGTGGGCATCGTTGTTAGTCAGTTTAATTGGGAAGTTACGAATAAATTATTAGAAGGCTCGCTTACAGCCTTACAAGAATGCCGATTGAATCCTGATGATATTTCAATCTATTGGGTACCTGGTGCTTTTGAAATACCGGCTATCACGAGGCGATTAGTACAATCCAACAAGTTCGACTTGATCGTTTGTTTGGGTGCCGTTATAAGAGGTGAAACGAGCCATTACGATTATGTATGTAATGAAGTATCAAGAGGCATTAGCCAGTTATGTTTAACGGCTGATATACCTATTATTTTTGGTGTGCTAACAACTAATAATGCACAGCAAGCATTTGATCGAGCCGGTGGCATACACGGCAATAAAGGTTACGATGTTACGCGGGCAGGCATAGAAATGGTTACCTTGGTAAAGCAATTATAACGCATCTTTAAACGATGGTTTTGACATGAGACGATGCAATATATCATTTCATTCTTGTATCTTTGCACAGACTTCTACCCCCCTTTCTATATTTTTGGGATTATTATTTTTTTAAACTATGGCACTAAACCCTAAAGACAAAACGGTTGTTTGTGCATTTATTCCTGCACGATATGCAGCAACGAGGTTCCCTGGCAAGTTGATGCAGGTTCTGGGTAACAAACCGGTGATCAGACATACTTACGACAATGCGGTAGCAACAAAACTATTTGATCGTGTTTTTGTAGTAACAGATAGTAAAATCATTTATGATGAAATTGTTAGTCATGGTGGCAACGCTTTAATGAGTAAAAAAAAACATGAAAGCGGTAGCGATAGAATTGCAGAAGCCGTAGCTACAATGAAAGTTGATATAGTTGTGAATATACAAGGGGATGAGCCCTTTGTTCAAAAACACCCCTTGCGAAAATTAATTCAGTGTTTTAAAGGAAAAAAAGGACAGCCCGTACAAGTAGCTTCGTTGATGCAAACAATTAAAACAACTGATGATTACTTTAATCCTAATTTTGTTAAAGTGGTAGTTGACGAGCAAGGGCGAGCCTTATTTTTTAGTAGAGCACCAATTCCTTTTAATAGAGATAGTCCTATACTAGAAAGTGAAGAAAGTATTCTCTGTAAAATCAACACTCGGAATTTTGGTTTTTCGATTCTTACCGGACCGCGCGTCACCTATTTAGACCATGTGTCCCGTTTACCCGCTGGTTATCCTTGCTATGAACATATTGGTGTCTATGCTTTTAGAAAGCAGGCATTGTTGAAATTCTCAAAATGGTCTATAACAACTTTAGAAAAAATAGAAAAAATAGAATGTCTGCGATATTTAGAAAAAGGGATAACTATTCAAATGGTACATACAGAATATATGGGTATAGAAATTGATACGCCCGAAGACTTAGAAAGGGCTCAAAAATTACTCAAATAAAAAAATAATTCATGCAATTTAGAAACTTTAAAATGGTTGATTATGTGGTATATGGTCGGGGTTGCTTTGCACAAGTAGATGAAATATTAGCCCCTCACCGTAAGCAAGGATTGCCCATGATATTTTTAGTTGATCATTTTTTTAAAGGTAAGCCCCTATTAAAAGAAATACCATTAAAAGGGAATGATAAAATATTATTTGCCGATGTAACGCATGAGCCCAAAACAGTACAGGTAGATGCCCTTGCACAAGAGCTTAAAAAAGAATTTTCATCGGTAAGTGGTATCATTGGCATTGGTGGTGGTTCTACATTAGATTTGGCTAAAGCCGTATCGTTGATGATGACTAATTCTGGCTCAGCGGCTGATTATCAAGGATGGGATCTGGTAAAAGTACCGGGTGTTTATAAAGTGGGTATCCCTACGCTTAGCGGAACAGGTGCAGAAGTAAGTCGCACTACCGTATTAACTGGACCTGTTCGTAAATTAGGTATGAACAGCGATTACACACCATTTAATCAAATTGTCTTAGACCCGAATTTGATTGCCGGCGTTCCTACCGATCAACGATTTTATACAGGGATGGATTGTTATATACATTGCATTGAAAGTTTACAAGGTACTTATTTGAATCAATTTAGTAAAAGTTATGGCGACAAAGCACTTGATCTTTGTAGGGAAGTATTTCTAACGAATACATCATGGTCAGCGGAATCAGATGAAAAACTCATGATGGCTTCTTATGCCGGCGGAATGAGTATTGCTTATAGTCAAGTTGGCGTTACCCATGCTGTTAGCTATGGACTTAGTTATTTATTAGGTACAAAACATGGACTTGGTAATTGCATTGTCATGCAACACCTTGAAGAATATTATCCGCAAGGGGTTCGTGAATTTAAACAAATGGTTGCCAAAAATAATATCACTATTCCGCAAGGCTTGTGTAAAGACCTCGCTGATGAGCAGGTAGAAAAAATGATTGACATATCTTTAAGTTTAAAACCGTTATGGGAAAATGCTTTAGGCAAAGATTGGGATAAAAAAATGACCCGAGCGAAGTTGAAAGAGCTGTATAGAAAACTTTAAGGCGGGATATTGATACCAACGCCTACTCGTAATTAGTTCTAAGTACTACTCTCAATTCTAAACATATTGGCTCAATAATTTTCAAATACCATTTATTATTTTTTTGTTGTTAGAAAATTAATAAATGGTATTTGAAAATAGCTCTATGACGAAAAGGGTGAGTAAAATGTTAGCAGTTTGATGACTTTAAAAATGATAATTTAGTATTTTATAAGGTCATTTTTCTTTC
>JASGCP010000124.1 GCA_030053995.1 Phycisphaerales bacterium | reverse complement strand
GTATATTTAGGCACTCTTTTTTTATTTTAAAATTTACATTTTACAGGCTTACTCCCCACAAAATAAACTTGACCCCAACTTTTGTTTTAAAAGCATTCGTGAATTTACGACGATTTTTCGTGTTCATTTTTTAAGGTTTTAAGATGGTGTAGCTGAATAGGAAACAAGACAAGACGATTTTAAATATTTACTCGGTTATTGTCGGGAAGTTAATTTTCCTTCCCCTTTTTTGTAAGTTTTTTAACCGTTAAATTTTTTACTCAAAACTCTTCCTTTTCAACTACTAAATTATATCTTAACTACCTGTCCGAAAAATGCACCCCACCATAAGTGACTATTTTATAAACCTTAAAAAATAAACTTTCTTTTTTTTTATCATTTTTTTTTTATAAAATAGCAGGGTACCTGTTCATTATATACAGAAAACTAACTGATTACCGACTTCTAACTGAATTATGAAAAAAACTATCTGTTGCATCTATGCCCTTGCTATGATGATTGCTGTGCTTAGTAGTGTATCTCATCTGACGCAGGCTCAATCAATCTCAATAGAGGATTATCTTAAATTACTTCATCATAAGAAGGAGAAACGACCTTTGTCTTACTATTTTAAAATGTCTGGTCAAATTCAAAGTAATATTATATTCAATACAGGCGGATCATTAGATAACCGTTTGCCTATCGACTACAATATTAACGGTTCTATTCAGATGAGTATCTTAAATGTAATTCAATTACCATTTTCATTTTTTATATCCCGTCTTGGTAAGGGGTATCAATATCCAACACCGCCAACGCGTCTTAGCTTACACCCAACATATAAATGGATCAAAGCACATATTGGGGTCGTTAGTATGACTTTTAGTCCTTATTCGCTTAACGGTCTTGAATTTATAGGTGGCGGGGTAGAAGTTAATCCTTATGCACCCATAGAAGTTAGTGTCATGGGTGGCGTGTTACAAAAGGCTATACCCTATACCGCAACTAATAATACCGCCTATTTCAAAAGAATAGGGTATGGGAGTAAATTTCAATACAAACAAGAATATTATCATGTATGTTTTATTTTATGGGGTGCACACGACCAATTTAATAGCATTCCGCCACCACCTGATTCTATATCGTTGCTTCCTAAGAAGAATTTTATTATAAGTGGTGTGGGTGGGTTCTCTATTAGCAAAAGGGTAACCATTGATGTTGAGTATAGTTTAAGCATTTTTACTCATAATTTATTAGACTCGAACAGGGCGGATAATAAAGGGCAATTGGTAAACTGGCTTATTAAACCCACGACTTCTACAAATTATTATCAAGCAATTAAGGCACGGAGTAATTTTCAAACAAAGAAAGCTACTTTCGGTATGAGCTATGAACGCATTGATCCTAATTATCAGAGTTTGGGAAGTTATTTTTTTTCGGGTGACCTAGAAAGTATTAGTCTTGACTATGGTACGAGTATTTTTAAGAAAAATCAAGGACATCTACAAGTCCAAATAGGCTATCAACGCGATAACCTCCACGCTAGTAATCCTTCTACTAATAGGCGCTTAGTTGGTAGTATTAATTGCTCTTATCGGTTTAATAAGAAATTACAAATGACTTACTATTATTCTAACTATAATTCTTTTATTGCTTTGAAAAGTACAACGATAAACTTAAATATGCCAACACTCGATACAACGCAATATACCCAAGTGTCGCAACAAGCAAATGTTACGCTTTCCTATACTTTGTCGGGTACCGCTAAAAGTTATCGTATCATACAAGCCGTTGTAACCTATCAGGATGTACTGAATTTAAAAAATAAACAAAAAGAAAATTTAAGCTCTTCCCGTTTTTATAATTGGATGATTAGTTACAATCATCAAATTATACCTTGGTCATTAAATATTCAGTCATCGCTTAATGGTGTTATTAGTCAAATGGCTTCTTTAACGCAACTTCAAATAGGTCCTCAAATTAGTTGTAATACCCAATTATACAAAGGGCAAATATCATTAGGGGGGAGTACTTCTTATTTAGGGAGTATAGATAATCAGGCTAAGACTTATACTTTTATTAATAATATGCAGGCAAATTATGTTTTTCACAAAAAGCATGTTTTTTCACTGGCACTAATTCAGCAGATACAACGATATGAAGCCCATTTTTTTCAGAATGTCGTTGGGACAATGAGTTATAGTTATCATTGGCCTTAACCCAATTGTTTTTTAAATTATTTACAAGATTATTTTTATAGCAATTAAAAAAAAAATAATGGCTGTTATTTTTGTTAGGTAGTATTGCGATTGACCATTATTAAGAAATAGTTTGCTAATAGTTGATCCCAAATAGGCCACCATGTTAAAAACAATAAAGGTTATTACAATCATATCACCACCTAAAGTGGCTAATTGAGTTGTTATATGTCCATTCTTCACATTGACAAAATCCGGTAGTAAGGCTAATACAAAAAGCAGTACTTTGGGATTGGTTAGATTCATGAGTAATCCTCTTCTATAAAGTTGTATCGGCGATAGCATTGTTACATGATGCGTTATTTTATTGATTGGTGTTGTCCAAGATCGCACGGCTAAATAAAGAAGATAACAAAAGCCAAATATTTTGATTATCCTAAAAGCATAAGTGTTTGTTTGAATGAAATTTGCTACGCCTATAGTAACTAATAGTGTATGCCCCAGTAACCCCGTGCATAATCCTAATACAACATAAAATCCTGCCTTTTTACCGTAAGACATGGATTGCAATAATACAAATAAATTATCGGGACCTGGTATGATTGCTAATACGAGTGTTGCTAAAGTAAACGACACTAAATTGTTGAAACCTAAATAATACATGTTACTTGTCTGTATAATGTGGGTGGTAGCTCATAAAGATTGTAATGCACAAAGGTACTCAATAAAAATAAAAGGGTAGTTATCTTTTTAAATGACGTGTCGCAAGATTTGCTATAAGTAACATCTAAAAATTAAATGTGATTAGAAAAATGAATGGCTTAGGCGAAATTTTAAATAGGCACCAAATCTGTTAGATAGAAACAATAACAGGTTGTAAATCTCATGTTTTTGATTTTTGCTCTCACCGCGTTGATGATGGATGGGTAAAATATACTAAAAGCTACATTGTTTAGGCTATATATGACTCATCTATAAAAGTCATTGTTTATAATACTTTTGTTATAATTCGTGTGTAGTGTATGCTATGTAACCTTCCGTAGCAATCTAACAGCTTATATTTGTTCTTGTTTTACATCAACTACAGATCCGAATAATAATAGGGATTTTATTTGATAGTCAGGTGCGGAATGTCCACAATAGCCGATAATTTGGCAAATACGCATCCTTTTTGTGCCCCTGCTAGATAATGTAATTTGCTACCTAAAATAGTGCTTTTTATCAAAACATAATTATTCGCTCTATGAAAAATTGAGCACCCGCACTTCTTCATAAGGTTTATTTTTACAGAATAATATTATCTATATTGCATCAGGAAGGTTATCACCAATTGGTATCGGCGATTATTGTGTTCAGTACGCTCTTAAATCCTGTATCTCATATTAACATTAAAATATAATAACAACATGTCACTATTTCTTACACAAAACAAGTATTCGATAAAAAATTCCATTTATGCTATACTACTATTCGTATTGGGTGTGCTGATATTTTCTCTTAGCTCTTGTAGTAAAATAGCTACCACCGAAAATAATTTAGCAAATCAAGAAGCTACCAATCAACGCGAACTCGATGCATTGGGACACCACGACCCCGTTATTACTGGTGAGGATAAGATTTGTCCTGATTGTCAAGGAACCATCAATCTTATTAGTAAAATTGATGAAGACGATAAAATTGAATGGTATAGAAAGCCTTATTATCCGGATGGACAGAATTTTTCAGTTATCGAAGGTGTCTTTGCTTCACAACTCACTCTTGTCGCTAATACTGATTTACCTTGTTGGATAAAAGCCAAAATAACAAATAAGAAGGGAAAAGTGTCATGGTCTAATACTATGTTTATGGATTCGTATGCTTTTAGTAACCCAGAGGTGCAAATATCGGGTAATATTTTTGTAGATGTTAATGGCGATTTGTTTTTTAAAGAAGGTGAGTCGGTTACTTTAACCGCTGGTCTTCCTTATGATTTAATTAATACATGGTGGTATAACGGCAATGTTTTATCACAAGATGTTCCATCGATAACTGTATTTGACGCCGGTACCTATTCTTTTAAAGGTTTTCCTGTGTTATGTCCTACACTCGAAATGGATCTTATTGAGGTAACTTTAAACTATGCAACACCTGACTTGTTACCATCATTGTTAGCAAGAGAAAGCGTAACCATTCGTCCTACCAAAAAAGAGCCAATAAAGTAAATGAGGGTGAGGGCTAAAAAAATATAAATCATTAATGATTGGCATTTGCAGAGGCACCATACTTGGTGCCTCTGCATTATTTATTGTTTTGGATAACTATATACAACACTTATACAAACTTTTTTAAAAATATACTAATATTCAAATATGATACATCTTTTTTTATCAAGAAACAGCTATTTTTAGGGCTTGTTCAAAACTACAATTAAAGTTTTAGTTTTTTTCATACGCACTTATTTGGCTCTTTTCTTCTTAGGTTTAGTAGATTTTAGAATGTTTTTATTCTTTTTGAATTAATACCCTTGAAAATTTTCTTTCTTTGTTTATATAAGGAATATATTGAGTTAGTTGAACAATTTTGTAACCTTCTTCTAAAATTCCATTAAGTATTGGTCTGGCCGATATTGCAAAAGGTTTTACATAATCATTCGGTATATAACAATTATCTACAATTAATGTTCTTTTATCATCATATTGCTTGTGTTTTTCAGGTATCTCTTGTAATGGAATTATTTTTAAGTGTTTACTCTTTGGTCTATTTTTTATAGGTAGATTAGTGTACCAGTGACCAGATGCTTCTACAAGTTGTTTTTTAGGATTCAAATAGTAATCTATTCTGTTATATCCAGCCCAAACTTTTTTATCTTTAAAATATGAAATATATGCCGTATTAATTGCATTGGTTATATTAGATATGATTAAAAATTTCTTACCGCTTCTTATTATTATATTCCAAAAATCTATTGCTCTTGAAAACGGGGGGTTTGTACATACTATATCGGCTTCTTCATTAAGAATTTTCAATGATAAAGGGTGGTCAAAACTACCTGTAAATCCATTAGGGTATTCTGTTATTACTTTATATCCATCTTTTGTAAAGACATACCCTTTTGTTCCTTGATTAAATAAATCATGGGCTTCGCCATAGTGCGTGCATATTAATTTTTTTAAATCAAGTTTTTTAAAGTTTTTTATAAAGTATAAAGAAAATGCCGAACTATTTCTATCATCTTCAGAATCAACTGCATCATCACAATTACAGAAAACTACTTTATTTTTCCAATTTCTTTTATCATAATTTTCTAATTCCTTTTCTATGTCTTCTATTCTTGTATAGAACTCATCATTATTAACTTTCTTTGCTTTTTGCAATAAATCCTTTGGTGAAAGCCCACGATCTTTAAGTGAGGGAGTTGTTTTTTCTATTATTTTAACTTCAGGTTCTTTGTTTTCAATTTTTATGAATATTTCTTTTTTGAACATTTTATGCCCCTTTATATAATCTACATAATCGTTAAATAAAGTAGAATTATAAAAATAAATTTCTCTATTTTTTTCTTCACGAAGATTGCTAAAATTATGTTTTATATCATTTTCAACTGCTAACATATTTTTAACCTCACACGAAAATAAATAATGATATATATTATCATTTGATTTTCCGGTTATATTATTATACTCCTTTAATCGTCTTTCAAGATTATTAGTTTTACCTATTTTGCATTTAGCAGTTTCTAATGATGCTTGAACAATATATATAAATTCCTTTTCATCCATATTATCTAATGTGTTAATTGTTTGTATGTTAATCTTTTTCCTGTTTTAGTAAAGGATAGAGAGAAACCAGCTATATCATTTAATTCCCTTGTATTATATCTAAAACTAAGCCCGTTTACCTATTGTTCTAAATACTTTAAATTTGCATGAGTGTCATATTTCACAAGGGGGTAACAAAAAAATGCTATTTTCTTGACGCAAGTTTAGTATTTTATTTTTGAAATCTTCTAATGATATTTTAAATAGTTCAGGTTTTAATTTCATTCATTCTTCAATTGCCTCAATGCCCGTTCTACTTTTTAGTTATTTAAAAAGGCTCTATGACGAAATGAGTGGGTAAGTTAGCTCACTTTCATATTGATTACCATTGAGCGTATAGCCTTTGCCATCAGAGGAAGGGTGTTGCAAAACAAGGCAAACGAAGTGCCCATCGAAAATGGGCAGAGGCGAATATAT
>JASGCP010000123.1 GCA_030053995.1 Phycisphaerales bacterium | reverse complement strand
ATAAAATACCAAATTATCATTTTTAAAGTCATCAAACTTCTAACATTTTACCCACGCTTTTCGTCATAGGCCTGATTTTATAGCCTATCTTATATTTTTTTCTTTACGCCACCATAAAAAACCAATAGTAAGCATAACCAATAAAGGAACTGCCATAAGATACAAAATACCGGTGTTTAGCCCCTCGGCAGGTTGTTTACCCAACTGCCCTGCGGTTTTACTACAAATAGCACACTGTGCATCGGCAGATAAGTATAAAAAAATATGACAAAAAACAAGAATAAATATCGTACAGGCAAATTTTCTCATAAAAAAAATTACAGTGTTCGTTTAATTTCTTGTTGTTCATAAGCAACAATAGAATCATTAGGCTTTAAATCAGTAAAGTTTTTAATTGTAAGACCACACTCCATAGAAGAAGAGACCTCTTTAGCATCATCTTTAAATCTTTTAAGACTACTGAGTTCAGCAAATGCCCCTTCTTGACGAGGATGCAACAAGATGCCATCCCTGAAAATTCTAATTTTATGATCACGCTTAATCTTACCTTGTTCTACTAAGCAACCGGCAACGGTTAATTTATCAAATTTAAAAACGTCCTTAATTAATACATTCGCAACCTCATGTTCCTCTATTTTAGCGTCCAGCATACCCTCCATAGCACTCTTTATTTCATCAATAGCCGTATAGATAATAGAGTACAATTTAACTTCTACGCCCTCTTCGCGTGCAAGTTTCTGAGCTTTATGAGAAGGCCTAACATTAAAGCCTATAATAATGGAATCCGAAGCCGTTGCTAATAACACATCACTTTCAGATATTTCCCCAACGCCTTTATGTACAATTTTAATAACAATTTCATTAGTTGATAACTTTTGTAAACTATCGCCTAAAGCTTCAACCGAACCATCAACATCACCTTTAATAAGTATGCACAGTTCTTTAAATGTTCCCAGTGCTAATCTACGCCCAATCTCATCTAGAGTTATATGTTTCTTTGTTCTAAACCCTTGTTCACGAATTAACTGTGCCCTTCTATTGGAAACAGCTTTTGCCTCAGATTCAGAATTATAAACTTTAAAAGACTCACCAGCCTGCGGTGCCCCATTAAGCCCTAAAATAAGGACAGGCGATGATGGAACGGCTGCATCTTTGGCAATATTTCGTTCATTAAACATTGCCTTTACCCTTCCATAAAACTGACCCGATACAATAATATCGCCTTTCTTAAGCGTACCATTTTGAACCAACAAGGTAGCAACAAAACCACGCCCTTTATCTAAAGACGCATCGATAATAATCCCACGACTATTTCTATGCGGGTTAGCTTTCAACTCTAATAAATCAGCTTCGGCAATAATTTTATCTAATAACAAATTAACATTGATACCACTTTTAGCTGAAATTTCCTGCGTTTGATACTTACCGCCCCACTCTTCCACAAGAATATTAAGTTGCGACAATTGTTCAAAAATTTTCTGTTTATTAGCACCAGGTTTGTCTATTTTATTGATAGCAAATATCATCGGTACCGAAGCAGCGAGTGCATGATTAATCGCCTCCTTCGTTTGAGGCATTACCGCATCGTCAGCCGCAATGACAATAACCGCTATATCCGTTGCCTTAGCACCACGAGCACGCATTGCTGTAAATGCCTCATGCCCAGGTGTATCTAAAAAAGTAATTTCTCTACCATTCGGCAACATCACTTCATACGCCCCAATATGTTGCGTAATACCACCGGCTTCACCAGCAACAACATTCGTACTTCTAATATTATCCAACAACGATGTTTTACCATGATCCACATGCCCCATGATCGTTACGATTGGCGGTCGCGACAACATATTCTCAGGTAAATCCGTTTCATCATCAGCTATATCCATAATATCTTTCACCTCTATAAACTCAACGGTATAACCAAATTCGTGTGCTACCAGTTCAATCACTTCGGCATCTAAACGCTGATTTATCGATACGATTGTCCCCAAACTGAAACATTTGCTAATTATTTCAGTATAATTAACATTTAACAAACTAGCCAACTCACTCGCGGTAACAAACTCCGCAACACTAATTTTTTTATCATCCTGTTGTGATCTATTTTCCTTTTCTGCAGCAATCTCTTCACGCTTTTCCCTTCGATAGCGGGCCTTACTTTTAATAGTCGAGTTGGAATCACTGCTCAGCTTGGCTTGTGTTTCTTTTATTTTTTCCTGAATTTCCTTATTATTAATTTCTACTTTCTGATATCCTTGATGACCGGTTTTATGATCACCTCGGTTCCCCCCTTCACTATTTCTATTAGCCGGGTAGCGATTTGTCCCCCCCCCTTTGAGATGTTGTTTTTCATCAAATATTGGCGGCTCCGCTTTAGCTTTAGGTAATACAATCTTTTTTCGTTCGCGCCTATCCCCTAATTTATTACCAAACTCATCAACTAACTGAATCGTTCCAGTAACCGTCGTGCTTGTATAGTGATTTTTATATTTATCCCGCAAATTAACTTTATCAACCACCGGTGCTTCTTTGGACGCTACCGGTGGTTTAACTTCGGGGACATCTGTTAAAGACGGTTGCATATCTATTGGATTAGACACAACAGGTACAGCCTCCGAATCAATACTTTGTGGGGCTTCTGTGTTTTTTACTGTGGTACTATGTTTAATAGCAGGTGCACTTTCAATTTCTACCTTACCAACTACTGCAGGTGCTACAATATGCGTTTTTGTAGTTGCGATTTTTTCAACGGGTGGAGGAGTTACAGCATTTTTTGTGGATGAAGATACATCCTTCGTAAATGGTGATACAGGCTCTTTCTTCGTATTACTGGTTGGATCAGTAATCATCGTCGTATTAATATTTTTCTTAGCCGCTTTATCCTTATCATCCTTATCATTGCCAAATTCCTTACGCAACACCTCTAAAACATGAGGCTCTAGCTTAGTGGTCAACTTAATATTAGCAATATCTGGATATTTACTTTCCAAAAACTCCCTAACTGTATCAACACCAACATTAAACTCCTTCAAAAAAACTGACAACCGAATACTTTCTTTTTCTGTCATGAAATATATTTTTTAAAAAACTACTGCCTAAATTCTTGTTCAATAATCCGTTTTACATCAATAATTGTTTTAATCTCCAAGTCCGTTCTTTTTTCTAACTCATCAGTGGATGTATTTAAAATTCCTTTAGCCGTATCAATACCCACTTTTTTAAACTCATCAATAATCCATTGTTCTATTTCATCATTAAATTCATTTAAGTCAATATCAAAATCATCTTGTTCCGCTTCATCATCTCTAAACACATCTAATTTATAGCCAACAATAGCCGTAGCTAATTTGATATTAACCCCACCCTTGCCAATAGCCTTACTAATTTCTTCATGACCTAAACGAATGGTTGCGTGTTTATTTTCCCTATCGAGTGTAATGGATGTAACTTTTGCCGGTGTTAGCGATCGTTGAATAAGCAACTGAATATTTTCAGTATAATTGATAATATCAATGTTTTCATTTCTCAATTCTCGAACAATGCCATGAATACGACCACCTTTAATACCAACACATGCACCCACTGGGTCGATTCGATCATCTTGAGAATAGACAACGACTTTAGCTCGTTCACCGGGTTTCCTTTTCACATTCTTGATAACAATAACACCGTCAAATATTTCAGGGACTTCAGCCTCCATAAGTTTTTCCAAAAATTGCTCATCAGTCCTCGATAAAATAACAACGGGTGTACCTTTAGTCAATTCTACTTTTTTAATCACCGCTTTTACCATATCACCCTTCTTATAATAATCAGTAGGTATTTGCTCGCTTTTAGGTAAAATAAGATCGTTGCCGTCATCATCTATAAGAAGTATTTCTTTTTTCCAAACCTGATAGACTTCCACCGTAACAACCTCGCCAACACGATCTTGATACTTTTTAATAAGTCCCTGCTTATTGAGATCATTAATTCTACTAACTAACTGTTGCTTCGCTGCCAGAATATTGCGTCTTTCATAATTATTTATATCAATTTTAATAGGTAATTGTTCGCCTATTTCAAAGTCAGGCTCAATCTTAATAGCCTCGGAATAAGGTATCTCAACTAACGGATTAATAGACGCTTGTGCATCATCAACGATCGTCTTATTTTGATAAATTTCCAAATCGCCTTTTTCTACATTCGTAACAATATCAAAATTATCATCAGTACCATATTTTTTCTTGAGCAAAATACGAAACATTTCCTCTAAAAGCTTCATCATCGTTGATCGGTCAACATTCATTGATGTCATGAACTCTTTAAAAGAGTGAATCAAAGACTCTTGAGACACTTCCTGGCTTTGCTTTCTCCGCTGTCTAAGAACCGGTAGTTTTTCATCTAAATTCAAATCCATAATACTTTTTTTCTTTGCCATAAATCTATTTTTGTTATATTAAGATTAAACTATTTAAAACGGTGTTTCAACAATTGCATGCACTATATCAGCCCATTGCAGATCAACGATTATGTGCGTCATCTTTTTTCCTTTTCCTTCTTGTACTTCTATTTGAATATCCTTCTTTTCATGAACAGCTACCAACTTCCCCTTTATAACCGCACCGGTAGTCATAGAAACACTAAGTGTTCTACCTATATGTTGCAGATACTGTCTTTGATCTTTTAAAGGTTTATCAGTGCCGGGTGAAGATACTTCTAAACTAAAATCATCAGAACCAAAAATACCATGCTCCTCAATTAATCCATAAATTTTCCGATTAAAAAAAACGCATCGCTCTATACTAATCCCCTTATCCCCATCTAAATATATCTTTACATTGTTCGTGGGCTTAATAATAATATCAACACAAAAATATTCAGGATAGTCAGATAATAAAACGGTAAGTACATCACGACATTGTACCAGTACATCTTTCGTACCTTTTTGAAAACTATCTATTGATGATGTATCCATAAAAATCAATCGGTAACATAAAAAAAGGAACGAAGGCTAACACCCGTTCCTCATACAATCTTTAAAGCTCGTGCAAAGTTATAACATTTTTTACAATTTAAATAGAATAATTCAACCGTAACATTGTGCAGAGGCTTGAACGGCAATATATTTTTATCCTACGATTGTTAATTCATGAATTGACCTTACGAAATGAATAATATCGAGTCATTAAAATTACCTAACTTTGCACCATCAAAAAATATAAAAATCTTTGAAAATGGAGCCTATTGTAATGGTTGATTTAAAAAAACAATATCAAAAAATCAAACATGAAATAGATCAATCTATACAAGATATTATTAATCAGGCAACATTCATCAATGGTAAAGCCGTAACTGAATTTAGTAATGCACTATCATCGTACCTCGATATTCCTTTTGTTATTCCTTGTGCCAATGGTACCGATGCCCTTCAAGTAGCTATGATGGCACTCAATCTAAAACCGGGCGATGAAATCATCGTCCCCTCCTTCACCTTTATAGCAACAGCTGAAGCCATTGCCTTATTAAAACTGACGCCCATTTTTGTAGAAATCGACCCAGATACATTTTGTATCAAACCGGAAACCATCGAACCCGCTATCACACAAAAAACAAAAGCCATCATTCCCGTTCATCTTTATGGTCAAACCGCCAATATGGAAGCTATCTTAAAAATAGCGACTAAGCACCATTTGTTTGTTATTGAAGATTGTGCCCAATCGCTTGGCAGTGTCTATTCATTTGATGATGGTAAAAAAATAAAAGCAGGGACAATAGGACATATCGGTTGCACCTCCTTCTTTCCTTCAAAAAATTTAGGATGCTTTGGAGACGGCGGTGCATTATTTACGCACGACCAATCATTAGCCGAGCGTATCAAAATGATTGTCAATCATGGACAGAGTCAGCGATATTATCACGACCTTGTAGGTTGCAACTCTCGTTTAGATAGCATACAAGCAGCAGTATTAACGGTAAAATTACAATACTTAGATGCTTACAACATAAAAAGACAAGAAGTTGCCCATTCTTATACAAAAGCATTTAAAGATTGTCATGCTTTAATAACCCCATACACAGCACCGTATTGCACACATGTATATCATCAATATACGCTAAAAACACAAACAGTAGAACGCGATAAATTAGTGGCTCATCTAGCCAGTCGTGGTGTGCCCGCTATGATTTACTATCCTGTCCCTGCACATAAACAAAAGATGTTTACCGAATATAACATAGTACCGGCTCACTTACCCATAACCGATCGTATTTGTAAAGAAGTATTTTCGCTACCGATGCACACTGAACTCGATAGTGTACAAATAGACTATATCATTCAAACCGTATTAGATTTTTGCAAATAGCCCATTACGAACAAAAGGGTACAAGACAAAAAAACTGGGTCAAGTTTATTTTGTGGGGAGTAAGCCTGTAAAATGTAAATTTTAAAGTAA
>JASGCP010000122.1 GCA_030053995.1 Phycisphaerales bacterium | reverse complement strand
CGATGGGCACTTCGTTCGCCTTGTTTTGCAACGCCCTTCCTCTGAGGGCATTTTGCCTATAGCCTCAACGGTAATCAAATATAAAAGGTAACTAACTAACTTACCCACTCGATTCGTCATAGAACCAATATTTTTAACAAACATACCATTCCTTCAGTCATCAAAATATCCATGTAATCCGCTTAATCTGTGTAATCCGTGATTCATAAAATTGAAAGTTGAAAATGGCGAATGGGTTGACCATTATCTACCCCTAAAATATCTTAGCACCTCAAAAAATGATTTAGCCTGTAACTGTAACTGTGTCATCCGTGTAATCTGTAATTCAGACAAAAGAAAGAAAAAAAAATCGTTTTAAGGCACAATTTGTGAACCATTAAACATTACCTTTCCCCTTTTGTACGCCGGATTAACTTTTTTATAAATTTTATTTAACAATTCATTAATATATAGAGACTATAAAAAAGATTGTGGTACAACATGTGCATATTTATGTACCACTCAATGTGCTAATTCTGATTCTTGGAATAATTGCTATGATTGCAATCTCAATGGTTCTTGTTTTTGCTATTTCTCTGATTATAGTGCTAAGATTTGTTAGATTCCAAGTATGTTTTTTGGAACCCCCACCCTTAACGGTGGGGGTTTTTATTTTGGGGTAGTAAGTAGAGATGCGACATGTAGCCAAAACTCATCGTCATAGAAATAGCTTAAAAAATTAAATATAAAGTGTGTAACTTCAAACAACTGCTCCTTGATTCTACGACCTTTCTGTTGTGCAGCATCAAGGCACTTATTGCATTATTAATTATTTATGGGTTTTATCAAGTTAAAGTATTATGAGCTATTTTTATCCGTGTTATTATTATTTGTTGCTATAATATGGGGGTATGGGTTTATTGTTACCAAAACACTCTTAAACAATGAGCTATCTGTACCTTTGATTACTTTTTTCAGGTTTACTATTGCTGGGATTGCCTTGTTCGCTTATTTATTAATCGTTAGGCGAAGTGTTGCCTTATCATCTCATGAATTACTAGGCGGAGCATTTATTGGTATTGCTCTTTTTGCCGGATTTGCTTTACAAACCTTGGGTATGAAATATACATCTGTAACAAAAGCGTCGTTATATACGGGCACGGTTGTTATGATCGTACCTTTTTTGGATTGGATCATTGGAAAAAAAAAGCCGAGCACGATTATTTTCATAGCCACTTTTATTTCCTTTTTAGGTATCTATTTTTTAGTTTATCCTATTGAATGGGGCAATTTTGCCCTTGGCGATATCTTATCTTTATTAGCCGCGTTCAGTTTTGCTATGCAGATGGTTATAACCGGCATTTATATGAAAAAGGATTGCTCGGCTGTTAACCTCATGTTTGTAGAATGCTGGGTAGTTGCTTTGCTATCTTTTTTATGGCTTAACATTGATGCTTCGGCTCTTGCTGTGGTAACCAAATTGTTTAATACCTTCGCTACATCCTATTTTTATTTATTGTTATATCTGGGTTTATGTGCTAGTCTTTTTGGCTTCCTTGTTCAAACAAAAGTACAAGAAACACTTTCATCGACAAGGGTATCTATTATACTTTCTTTAGAGTCCTTATTTGGTGTTATTTTTGCAATTTTTATATTTCATGAATTACTAACCGTTCACATTTTGATTGGTGCATGGTGTATTATTTTTTCTGTAATTTTGGCAGAAAGTAGAACATATAGTAATAATAAAAAGAGAACATAATAATTTAATACAACTAACTTTGTGTATTAGAAGATTTAGTTTATGCATGCTAACAAATAAATAATATGGCTCACCTATTCAGTTATTGGGGGTATAATTTTAAAGAAATTATAAAAGTCCATAATAATTATGCTGTACGCCTATTTTTATTATTGATTGTGTTAGCAACATTTTTTCCGTCTCATGCTAAGGGTCAAATATCTTTTTTTGATGCTGATTCGAGTGCTCATACATGGGTAGATAGTACACTTCAATCATTAAACGATACGCAAAAAATAGCCCAGCTAATGATTGTTCGGATACCAGCAAACTATCAGGATAGTAATATTAGCGAGAAAATTATCCATGATCGGTACGCCGAATATTATGGTGGTTTTTGTTTTTTTGCAGGGACAACCGTTAATGAAATTAAGCTCACCAATGTGCTACAAAAAAATGCCAAAATACCTTTGTTTATATCTATGGATGCAGAAATGGGCGTAGGTAAAAGATTAAAAGATATTATTTCTTTGCCTTACAGTATGACCATGGGTGCTATCTCAGATTCAACTGTATTTTATAGCGTAGGTCAACTAATTGGTAAGCAATGTCAACGAATTGGGGTTAACTTTTTCTTTGGACCGGTGGTGGACATTAATAATAACCCCCTTAATCCTGTGATAGGTATGCGTAGCTTTGGTGAGAATAAATATAAAGTATCTAATGACGCTGATTGGTTGATGAAAGGCTTAGCATCTGAAAATATTCTTTCGTGCATCAAACATTTTCCGGGGCATGGTGATGTAACAGTTGATTCGCATTTAGATTTACCTATTTTACAAAAATCATTGAACCAAATCGATAGTTTAGAATTATATCCCTTTAAGTTTTTGATTAATAAGGAAGCCCCCGCCGTTATGGTTGCCCATTTATATTTACCGCAATTTGACACTACGCCTCATACGCCGGCGTCATTGTCGTACAATATCATATCAAAACTACTTGTAGATTCCTTACATTTTAAAGGACTAATTGTTACTGATGGATTAGATATGAAGGGCATTACAAATTATTTTTCTGGGGGGCTGTCATCTTTACAATCCTTTTTGGCGGGTGCAGATATTTTGTTACTCCCCCCTGAAATTGATAGCAGCATACAGCTTATTCTATCAGCTATTCAAGAAGGAAAAATCAGTCAGCAAGTGCTTGATGATAAAGTGCGTAAAATATTATTGGTAAAATATCATCTCGGGTTAAATCATTGGTATCCTATTCAAGAAGATTCGGTAGTAGATCAACTCAATAATCAAGTTGATACCCTTAATCAAGAAATTGCAGATAAAGCTTTAACACTTGTTTCTTTACAAAATACTTTATTTAATAAAGCACGAAACAAATACAAAGAATTAAATGCTCAAAATAATGTGGACGGTGATACCATTCTTGAAAAATCTGATTCTATGTTGATTGATTCGGTACCACCGATTGTATTTGTGGGTATTGGGTTAGACACGGTAGATTATCTAACACAAACCCTTCACGATGCCTTAGCCATACCGGTAACCTTAATATCGTGGCAAGATTCCTTAGCACAGGAGAACTTATTTCAACAGTTACATAAAAAAGATCAACTTGTTATACTCGGAATTTTCAATTATAGCATAAAACCGCTTAATCATTTCAAAGTATCGCCGATTGTTGATTCGCTTTTAAATTATTATCAAGGTGATGACAATATTTTGTTTTCATTTTTTGGTAATCCTTATTTAACCGCTTATTATGCTCAAATAAGAAACTTGATAGTAGGCTATGAAAGTACGCCTTACTTTGAAAAAGCATTTTTAGCATGGTTAACTGGACAAATAGATGCACCGGGGCAACTGCCTGTATTGCACAATGAGCAATAAATTAACAGAAACGAAGGATTTTTTAAAAATGCAGATAGGAACTTATTGTAATAGAATTAAGAAAAAAAAAATACCTTCACTGGACAATTTACAATCATCTTATTTATTATCTATGAAAAAATCATCTAAAGCACAAGGAAATAAAATGCATGATAGTGCTAAAGCCTATAGTCCCCTATTATTAAAAATATATGATTTGTATGTGTTAGGGGCATCGAACTATTTTATTTGGAAATGTCCAACTACAAAGTTAGTGGATTTATTTAGGGCACATACTACGAACAATCATATAGACATTGGCGTAGGAACCGGATATTTTTTGGCGAAAGTTAAATTTAAAACTCCGCATCCCAGAATTGTGTTATGTGATATTAATCCCAATTCGTTGCAATATGCAAGTAAGCGCATTGCTAAAAAAAATCCGCAACAGCTGGTGCATAATATTTTAGAACCTTTTGAACAAGATCGCGAACCAAAATTCGATTCTATATCTATCAATTACTTACTCCATTGTTTACCGGGTTCTATAAAAGACAAGGCGGCGGTAGTTATTGACAATTGTTTATCGATTCTCAATCCGGGTGGTGTTATTTTTGGATCAACCCTATTGCAAGGTTCAACGAAGAGAAGTAAAAGGGCACAAAAATTAATGAATTTTTATAATAGTAAAGGTGTTTTTTCTAATGCCGATGATCATTATGAAGATTTAGAAGCCGTTCTAAAAAAAAGATTTGCTCGTTATGAAATCAAACGCGTTGGATGTTGTGCCTTGTTTGTTGGTTATAAATAGATTGTTTTATTGATTATAATAATTATTTTTTATATGACTACTTATACACTCGTTTATCAGGCAGAACAACATTATGGTATTCAGCCCTATTTGTTACAATTAATTTTAGATAAGGATAGTACAATTATTAGTTTTCAAGAGTACGCCGAGCCCTGTAATTATTTTTGTCGTGTTCAGTGGACATCAAAACAATCATTTTCAATTGAAGATTTTAAAACTGTGGATGAGCAACACAAGGGGATTGGATTTTTAAAAGACTATGATCAAGAACGAAAACTACTGATGTTTACTTCTAAAAATATTGTTGTGCCCTTAGAAATTTTAAGCAAGGTAGCGAGTAAAACATTCCCCAACACAAAGATTATAGGTATTATTGGTAATACGGATACCTTTAAACAATATGCGGATAAGTTTGAGATTCCTTTTTATCATACCCCAACCAATGAAAGAAGTGTTGAAGATTACGAAGCTGACCAACTATCAATTGTTAAAAAATTAGCCCCGGATTTTATTTGTTTAGCAAGGTATATGAAAGTAGTATCTGCTCATTTTCTCGAACAGGTTAATTGCAAAGTTATTAATATTCATCATTCCTTTTTGCCGTCCTTTATAGGTGCCAATCCTTACGAAGAAGCATTTAATAGAGGGGTTAAAATTGTTGGTGCTACCTCGCATTTTGTAACACCGGAGTTAGATGAGGGTCCAATTATTGAACAAAATGTCGTGCGTGTGCGCAATGGGTTTTCAATACAAGATATTAAAAAAATTGGGGTTGATGTTGAAAAACAGACTTTGTCGGAAGCCCTGCGTAAGGTGTTAGAGTATAAAGTATGTATTGGTTTTTGTAAAAAAAGAACTATTATTTTTGATTAAAAAAAGCCACTTTTTAGATGGCTTTTTTAAGATAAAAAGGTAAAATCTTTAATTGTTCAAACTCGGAATTATTAATCAGTCTAACATAAACTTCCAAAACAGTTATTCTGGTCATTAGGATCGGGGGAACTAATAAAATAACATGTCCCTTGATAACACATATAACATCCACAGTCGGCAACGCCGCCACATATTCCACCGCCACCTGGAGCATAATTTGTACAAACCGTTGTACAAGCATCATTAGTGGTACAAGGCGTACCATCCTTGTATTTTGTTCCCCCCTTTATAACTTTAACTTCATCTCTTTTTAAGAACGAACCTAAGTTTATTGATTTTTGTTTCATAGATATATTTTTTGTGAGGTTTGCAAAACCTCGGTTAATAATTGTGCAAAGGTATTATTTTTTTGATAAATCAAAAGATTATTTTTACTTGCATTAAAATATAAATTTTATGGAAGTGAAACAATTAACGCTCGCAGACACCATCAATTTAGGAGCTAAAACAAGAAAGAAAACTAAAACACAAAAAAGATTAGATACGATTACCCAATTAGTGAATTGGAGTGAGATAACAGATATTTGTAAAGATTTATACAAGTCAAATACAAAAAAGGGGGGCGTCCTGCACTATGTATTACCATTAAAGTTAAGTTGCTATTTCTACAGCATGTTTATAATTTGTCAGATGAGTGCTTAGAAGAATTTGTAATTGACAATTTAAGTTTTCAACAATTTATAGGGTTGCATAATAGTGACTCAGTACCCGACTTCACAACCTATTGGCGATTCAAAGAAAAAATAATAGCAAATAAGTTAGGTGATAAAATTTGGGATGCAATCAATAAACAGTTACAGGCACAAGGTGCTACAATAGAGCATGGTTCTATTACGCTTATAGATGCGACAATTATAAAGTCAACGCAAAAGCCTTTAAGTAAAGAGGAAAGAGTCGAGCTAGAAAAAAATTGGTCAAGTTTATTTTGTGGGGAGTAAGGTTGAAAAATGTAAATTTTAAAGTAAAAAAAGAGTGCCTAAATATACCCATAAATCAGAGCTAAAAAGTTGCTTTTCCAAACGACCATTTAAAGTTTTATAAGGTCGTTTTTCTTGGCTCTATGACGAAAATGGTGGGTAAAATGTTAGAAATTTGATGACTTTAAAAATGATAATTTGATATTTTA
>JASGCP010000121.1 GCA_030053995.1 Phycisphaerales bacterium | reverse complement strand
AACAATTGACTTATCAGGAATTAAATAATAAATCAAATCAGTTAGCTCATTATTTGCATGATACCTACAAAACACAAGCCGACGATATTATTTGTCTATTGCTCGAACGAAGCGAGAGAATGATTATAGCAATACTCGGGGTGTTAAAGAGTGGTGCTGCGTATTGTCCTATTTCCCCTGAATATCCTGAAGAGCGGATACAATTTATTTTAGCGGATACGAATCCAAAATGTTTAATAGCGGATGTTGATTTTTCACTTACAACTATTCAGTTACCAATCGTTGACTTACGATCGCCTAAGCTATTACAAACCCTGAAGACATTAACCATTCACCATTCACCATTAATAATTAATAATTTACCATTTACCATTAATAACCTTGCTTATATTATTTATACGTCAGGAACAACCGGAAATCCTAAGGGCGTGATGGTAGAACATAGAGGTGTTGTTAATCTTAAATGTGCTTTAAATAAATTGTTGAGATGGCACGAAGACGAAAAAATTCTTAGTTTCTCTTCTTATATTTTTGATGCCTCGATAGAGCAATATCTTTTAGCATTGACACAAGGATTTTCTCTTTTTATAATATCGGAACAGTATATACAAAATGTAGGTAGGTTGATAGATTTTATTAATGAAAAGGATATTACACATTTTGATACCACCCCTTCTTATTTTGATAGTTTGTCCGCCGTCTCTTTACCTACATTACATAGGTTAATTCTTGGTGGGGAGGCATTACCAGATGATATAAAAAAGAAGGCGTTAGCATGTTTAAGTTCAGATGCTTTATTGATAAATTCTTATGGTCCTACGGAATGCACCATTACGAGTTTACTTTCTATAAATAGTCTTCAGTCATCGAGCATAATAGGTAGCATGATTTCTAATTCATCTATCTATATCTTAAATAGTAATGGTTCATTAGTGCCGCAAGGGTGCATCGGTGAATTGTATATTGGTGGCGATGGTGTAGCCCGAGGTTATTTGAATAGACCAGAATTAACTGTGGAACGGTTTATTAATAATCCTTTTCAAACAGAATCGGATAAGAAGAAAAACAGAAATAGCCGATTGTATAAGACCGGCGATTTAGTGAGAATGTTGCCCGACGGTAATATCGAATACATCGGTCGCAATGATTTTCAAGTGAAGATAAGAGGCTACAGAATTGAATTGGGAGAAATAGAAAATAAGATATTAGAATTTAAAAACAATGAGCTTATTAATCAAGCTGTGGTATTAGTTAATGACAAAGGGGATAATAAATATTTAGTTTGTTATTTGGTGGCTACAGAAGAAATTAATATTGAAGATTTAAGAAACTTTTTATCTACTCACTTGCCTGAATATATGGTGCCCACAATTTTCGTGCAGTTGGATAAATTACCATTAACCGTTAATGGTAAACTCGATAGAAAGTTTTTGCTGGCTCTGGATATAGGTGTTTTTGAAGAACATCTTGTAGCCCCATCCACTGAATTGGAAGTGCATGTATTAAATATTTTTGCTGATCTTTTGTCACTTGATCCCCCTAAAATAAGTACGACAACGAGTTTTTTTAAATTAGGTGGTAACAGTCTTTTGGCAATTAAATTAGTCGGTAAACTTAATAAGTTAAGAAATAGTTATTTAACTGTGGCTGATGTGTTTAAATATGCTACCGTTCAGGCTTTAGCATATCGACTGGCTTTAAAGCGCTTAACGCACGAGCTCGTTTTTCTATTAAATAATAGTAAATCTGATCAAACGATATTCATGGTGCATCCAGCTATTGGTGGTTCTGAAGTGTATTATCCTTTGGCTTTTGAGTTACAGAATGACTATCGTTGTTACGGTGTACAGAATTATAATTTATACTGGAATGATAAAATTCAATCTCTGTCTTTGTTGGCACAGCATTATGTGACTGGTATTAAGGCGTTCCTATCTGTAGATGCACCGATTTTATTGGGCTGGTCTTTAGGCGGTAAAATAGCTTTGGAAATGGCTTATTGGTTAGAACAGCATGGCGTAAGAAATATGACGATATATTTACTCGATACGGTAGTATTGGATGAAAAGATGAGGACGATCTTTGAACAGAATGTTTTGAATACATTAGATAATGTACCGCAAGGAATAGATATGTTATTAGAAAGACGGCATGTGGATGAAGACTATCGCCAAACAGTCTTGGAGAATATAAGTATTGAGAATGTTATACATAAGGAACAACTAACAGGACGATTACAATACACTCGTTGTGTTTTATTTAAAGCCATCCTTCCTGATAAACAAGACGTTTCTGAATTGTTTAATTATAGCCTATCCTTGCCTTACAACAATATAGACAAATATGTATCCTTAGAAAATATAAAGGTTATTGAAATGCAAACTAATCATCATGAAATTATCAAACAATTACCAGATCTCGTAGCGGGGATATTGTCTCATGAGTAGATTAGCGGGAACTTTTGAACATTTTTTTGAAAAAAATGAAATAAAAACCGCATCCAACCGATAAAGGCAACTTTTGGCTCAATCATTTTTTGAAGTTCTACGGGAACGGATTTAACCCAAATTTTACAGTTGAAATAACAAATTTATCAATTCTATCAGATACAAATTGTTAATAGGTTTTGCATATTTCTTTTCGGTTATGACCAGCACCAGCTTTAAGCATACTAAAAATGAGGCTCTTTGACATAAAGGGTAGCTAATCTAGCTCAATTTCATATTGATTATATTTACGAAAGAAAGAAAAATGATATTGTAAAATACCAAATTATCATCTTTAAAACCAATAAAGAAAAATAAAAATTATCATTTTAAGGTGCAATTAGTTGACCATTAACCATTAAACATTAATAGATATACTATTTTCTTTTTGAAATATACATTATAATATCTTATGTACATTTGCCATAAAATTAGGCTACAATTATTTTGATAACAAAAGCAAAACAATATTGTAAAACTTTACAATTATGATACAACGACAACAAGAAACTTTAAAAGATGTTATTATAAAATTTGCTGGTGATAGTGGCGATGGTATGCAATTAACGGGACAGCAGTTTACCAATAATACGGCTTTGTTAGGAATAGACATTGCCACCTTCCCCGATTTTCCTGCGGAAATTAGGGCACCGCAAGGAACCATCGCAGGCGTCAGTGGCTTTCAATTACATTTTAGTAGCGATCAGGTATTTACCCCCGGCGATTATTGTGATGTATTAGTAGCTATGAATGCAGCGGCTTTAAAAACGCATCTGCCAACCCTCAAAAAGGGGGGCAAAATAATTGTAGATATAGACGGCTTTGATAGTAAAAACCTTCGACTAGCAAATTACCCTAATGAAATATCCCCACTAACAAATGGCAGTTTAGAAGGCTATCAAGTGATTCAAATTGCCATTACAAAATTGACCCGAACCTGTTTACAAGAAATCGTTGAATTAAGTGTAAAAGAAAGAGACCGCGCTAAAAATATGTTTACACTTGGATTTATCTATTGGATGTATGGGCGTACTTTAGACAGCACCATTGCATTTTTAAAAGAACGATTTGCTAAAAAGCCACTTATCTTAGATAGTAACATTAAAGTATTACAAGCAGGTTACAATTACGGCGACACAACCGAAACCTTTACTACACAGTACCATGTAGAAAAAGCACATCTCCCTAAAGGTATGTACCGAAATGTTACCGGCAATCAAGCCTTAGCGTATGGTATTATTGCTGCCAGTGTACAATCAGGGTTGCCAGTTTTTTTAGGCTCTTATCCTATTACACCAGCATCCGATATTTTACATGAACTGAGTAAGCATAAAAATTTTAGCGTACATACCTTTCAGGCAGAAGACGAAATTGCTGCCATTAGCTCGGCTATTGGTGCTAGCTATGGCGGCTATTTAGGAATGACCACCACTTCAGGACCCGGTGTCGCTTTAAAATCTGAAGCTATCGGTTTAGCAGTTATGCTAGAAATTCCTTTAATCATTTTTGATATTCAACGCGGAGGACCATCAACAGGACTTCCTACTAAAACAGAACAAAGCGACCTATTACAAGCCTATTACGGCAGAAATGGCGAATGTCCTTTACCTGTTGTTGCCGCTGCTACACCAGCCGATTGCTTTGCCATGGTTTTTGAAGCAATACGCATTGCTATTCAGCACATGACGCCCGTGATGTTTTTAAGTGACGGCTACATTGCAAACGGTGCGGCACCATGGAAATTCCCCAATAGTAAAGACTTGCCTAAAATAACGGTCAATTTTAAAAAAGAACTCGATGAAGGCGAAACAAAATTAATGCCTTATAAAAGAAACGAACAATTAGTCCGCCCTTGGGCAGTACCAGGCGTAAAAGGATTAGAACACCGCATTGGTGGACTTGAGAAACAAAATATTACAGGCAATGTTAGCTATGACGGCGAAAATCATCAAAAAATGGTCAAGATTCGACAAGCAAAAGTTGACAACATCGCACACTTATTACCTGATCAAAAAATGGACGCCGGTGAAGATTCAGGCGATATTCTCGTACTCGGTTGGGGTAGTACCTATGGCGTTATTCAGAGTGTCGTTTTAGCATTACGAGCTCAAAATATGCACATTAGTCATGTACATCTACGGTATATTCGACCATTTCCCAAAAACTTGGGTGTAATCCTTAAAAATTTCAAAAAAGTGATAGTCCCAGAAATCAATAATGGACAGCTCATAAAAATTATACGCGATCAATACTTAATTGATGCTAAAGGTTACAATAAAATTATGGGCATACCAATTAGTAAATCTGAACTTTTTGCCTTTATAGAAGACGAACATCGCACACTATTTTAGTTTATCCACCCCTCTATGTCTCTTGCCATTGTACTTCAAGAACAAAAGTATGAAACCCCCAATCAATTAAATTATTACGAAAGTATTATTCGTGCCATAGCCCTTCATTTTAAACATACACCCATATTTTTACTCGCAACAAAAACTTGCCAATATAATAAACAGGTAACAGCTGAAAATTTTATTTCGCTACCTTTATTATATAGCGATGATCGCTTATTGACATCATTACGCAACAACGCCATTATCAAAAAAAATGTAAAAAAACACGGGGTTACACAAATAATATTCATCAATCAACTACCTTCTTTCACGCCCAAAATATCGTATCGTTTTATTGCATTTAATAACTATTGGGAACGCTATAATAGAACGAGTACAATTTACAAGCACCTTATCAAAAGAAAATTAATCAATCAATTACTAACCGCACAAAGTATTATACAGGTTAACACATTCATACGCCCTGATTTATTAGAGCATGTTGCTATCATATCCAAGGTTCATACACTCATAGCTGATTGCACTTTTACTAATATCAAATTGACTGACGAAGTTGATAAACAACAAGAGCATCCTCTAATGCCGGATAAAAAAATGCCCCACTTATTATTTCTTTGTAACGACATAGCCGATGATTCATTAGTAACAGTCCTAAAAATATTTTCAGTCTTTAAGAAATGGCAACGCAGCAATATGAAATTAGTGATGGTTAATTTTTCAAATAGAAAAGATACCTTGTTCTTAACAAAACTATCTAGTTTTTCATTTAAAGCTGATGTGGATTATGTAACAACGAACACCATAAACGATTTAGAATCCTTGATTAAAGAAGCATTTTTATTACTCTTACCATTTGGTATCAACGATTTAGAAGGATATGTATTTAACGCGATGGCAAATGGTATTCCTACACTCACAAAAGAAAACGAAATAACAAAACAATTATTAAGCGACGCTAACTTGCTCATAATTGATGACGCCGTTAAAAATATTGGGCAACAAATTAGCTTACTCTATAAGGATGAACGGTTGAAAAAAAGAATAGGATTATCATTACAACAAAAATACGGCACATTTGAAATTAATAAACAGTTAGCCCAATTGCTCGTATAAACATCAATGTCATCATATAGCAAGCACCGTCATTTCATTTAATAAGCTACACCTTCATCTTGGGGAGTTTTAATAGCGAGCTAATGAACAATAAAAACACAAAATTATAACATGAACAAAGTAAAAATAAAAAGCACTAAATTATCTAAGATCGACTTTTGCGATCGTGTATATGCTGTAGTGTCCTGCATACCAAGCGGAAGAGTTACAAGCTATGGTGCCATCGGAAATTACTTAGGTATGCGTAGTTCGGCACGAATGGTCGGATGGGTATTAAGTAATGCACATAAACAACATAAAACGGTAGGCATTCCTGCCCATCGTGTTGTTAACAGAAATGGCTTATTAACAGGTAAACATCATTTTGAAACACCCGAAACAATGTCCATGTTATTACAAAGAGAAGGCATTAGTATAAACGACGACCATGTGGTAGATTTCAAAAAACTATTTTGGGATCCGACACTTATCCGTTAAATCAATCATGTAAAAAAATAAAATCACTAAACGCTCATATAGTTAGGTTTTATCACGAAAAGCCTGGGTAAGTTAGTTACATTTTATATTTGATTACCGTTGAGGATATAGGCAAAAC
>JASGCP010000011.1 GCA_030053995.1 Phycisphaerales bacterium | reverse complement strand
GATAGCCACTTCGTTCGCCTTGTTTTGCAACGCCCTTCCTCTGAGGGCGTTTTGCTTATATTCTCAACGGTAATCAAATATAAAATATGACTAACTTACCCACTCATTTCGTCATAGAGCGAATAAAAGAGTAATTGTGCAATTAAAATAGATAAATAATATTTTCGTTCGGAATGAGTTGTATGAAATATTACAATCCTCTTTATAGAACAAAATATCAAATCCACTCATTTATTTAGATAGTATCAAATAACCACTTCCTTCCATTTTCCTTTTTTAAAATAATACCATGCGATAATAGCGATAATTAAAGGCGTAAAAGCAATAGAAAAATATACACCGCGTACCTTTAAGTAGGTATAATAAGCTAATAAATAAGCAACAGGTATTTGAAATAAAAAATAAACGAATATATTGATCCAAGTAGGTACTTTAGTATAACCGGCAGCATTGAGGGATTGCAGAATGATCAAAGACAAACAAAAAAAAGGAAAACTTAATATAAAAATATACAGTGCTTTAACACCTTCGGCTTGAATCAATAAATTATTGTGTGCATAAAAACCAATAATCAAGGATGTCGCTAAAAATAAAAACAATACAACAAACAAGCTAATATATAAACTATAACGAATAGCTAGTTGGACGCTCCTTTCTGCTCTGCCCGGTTCCTTTGCCCCAAGATTCTGTCCCACCAACGTACCTGCCGCATTACTAAATCCCCATATCGGTAAAAGAAAAAACATGAAATTCCTAACGGCGATTTGAAAGCCTGCTTCCGTATTAGCACCGCCCATAATAATAATAAATCTATTCAACACAATCCAGCTTGCATTAGACAATAAAAATTGAAAGGATGTATTCAAAACAATTTCTAAAGCGTGCCAAATCATTAAAAAACGAACACGAAAATACCCAAATTTTATTTTAATTTTACCTATTCCTCTTTTTAAGTAGAATATTTGGTATATCAAACCCATACTTCTTCCACAACAAGTAGCCATTGAGGCACCTTTTAAACCAAAAAAATGAATCAATATAGGGCACAGGACAATATTAAAAGCACTAGCCAACCAGAGACTACGCATAGCCATATTGGGTTGTCCTGCCCCCCTAAATATGCCATTATTGAGAAAGAGTAAAATAATTATGGGTATGCTACACATGGTAATTTTACCAAATACGAGTCCAAAGGTAATAGTTTCATTGCTTAATCCCATCAGGACATATATATGACGAATAAAGAAAAAACCAAAAATTGCCAAAGCAACACCGATGGCAATAGCCAATAATAAGATTTGACAAGAATATACTGCTGCCAAGTGCCATTTTTTTTCGCCAACCCTACGAGCCACTAAAGCTGTAGCCGCTACGGCTAAACCAACGGCAATGGCATATACAACGGTGAGTAAGGCTTCTGTAACACCTACAATTTCAATAGCCTTAGCCCCTAAGTTACCTGTAAAAAAAATATCTACTAAGGCAAAAAAGCCCTCTAAACTAAATTCCAAAATCATTGGAATAGATAATATAATCAAGGCTTTCCGAATAGACCCTGTTGTAAAATCCACCTGATGATTTTGTAGGGAAAATTTAATTAAACTGAATATTTTTTTCATTGTTTATTACTAAAAACAAATAATAAGATGGATTACCATGCACAAGGTGTATTCTAAACATCACAATCTATTCCAACTTCTTTAACGATTCTTTTGCTTTATCTTTTAAAATTTTCTCTTCTTCATTTAAAAATGGTAGTTTATAGGAAATCAATTCGAGCGTTTTAATCTCTTCATTAACTTGATTATTGAGATGATAGGCAACTTGTAAGTAAAAGTTAATCGTGATATTATTAGGGTAAATTTTATCGGCTTTTTCTAAAAAATATATAGTAGAGTCAAGGGTGGGTTTTGGCAGTCCTCGATGGAGATGTAGTTTTATATTTTTGATCCACGATGTTTTATTGAGGCTAAGATATATTTTACCAATTAAAAAATGAGCATCTGTATAACTTGGATCATAATACATAAAATCATTACTCCTATTATTCAAGACTCGAACGCTTAGCGATTGACGAAGCAAGTCAAGTGCATGTCTCATTCGGTATATATACACTTTATCTTTTGACTCAAACTCCGAAATACTATAATAAGCTAAGGCTATTGCTATATAAGCTACATTTATTAAACTATCTTGTTTTTCTATCCGTTCTGCAATTATAAATGCTTTTTTAAAAAGTTCTAATCGTTCGATTTTATTATTGGCAAGGCGTCCTAATAAACACCCCATCATAATCGCTTTCGAAGCGAATATTTGATTGTTCGGTTGCATACTGTACAATCTAAAATATATATCATAAGCTTTTTTATCATGGATATCATGCTCGTACTGCTCTGCCTGTTTTAATAAAGTAATGACCGAAACACGATTGTTATTAACAACGGTTTTGTTATTCTTTTGACAAAAAGCGATAACACCAAACATACAGATACCCGCAATAAATACACCGATAAAAATCTTCATATTACATTAATGAACTTTTTTGTTTCCACCATCATACATTTGAATTATATCTAACCGAGCACGATAAAGGCTCCTACCATGTGTTCCTAAAATAATATCATTATGCGTTGGTTGTATTGCAATATCATGAATAGGCACCCCATTGGGTAATCCCTCGCTCCATTGTGTAGATATTCTACCATTGTTAAAAGACACAAAAAGACCAGCATCCGTTCCTACATATAAAATAGCCTCTTTTTTAGGGTCTTCACGAATAACATTAATTGCTGTCAAAGGTAAGTCATCAAAAATTCGTGTCCAAGTATGCCCGTAATCATTACTAACATAAGCCAAAGGCGTAAAATTATCATTACGATAACCATTAAGGGTTACATAAACACGGTTATTTTTATACTGACTGGCGACAACGCGACTGACATAATATCCCTGCGGTAAAGATGATGATATTAATTGCCATGTTAACCCGTCATCAGTTGACACATGAACCAGTCCGTCATCTGAACCAACATAAATAAGTCCAAATTGCAACGGGCTCTCGGCGATTGTTGTCAAAGTACCATAAGGGACATCTCCTTGATTAGGATTGGTTGTTAAATCTTGCTCGGATGCTCTTTCTAACGGATGATGTTTTTGAAAAGAACGATAAAAATAATTACTACCGTAATAAAGAATATCAGGATTAAACGAGCTCAGAAGAATGGGGGTTTGCCAATTCAATCGATCGAGTGGTTGCCCAAATTGCTTAGTAGGAATAATAGGTGTATTGTCGTGTATAGCATATCCATTTAATTGGGAAAATAAAATACTATCTCTATTCAAACGATAATAATTTCCAAATTGATACCCTGCCACAAAAGAAGTATTGTCGCGTTTATCCACTTGCACCTGCATACCATCACCGCCTAATACATTTCGAAACGAATTCACTTCTGTATTAAAGTCAAATACAGAGTCAGGCTGCGTGTCGCCATGACCTACCCAAACACCATTATCTTGTAAACCACCATAAATGTTATAAGGTTTTGCGTCATCAACTGCTACTGCATAATATTGTCCGACTGGTGGCGTGTTTGCAAAAAACCAATGTGTACCAGCATCATAAGTTAATACACACCCGCCGTCATTACCAGCTACAAAATGGTCTTTATCTTCAGGATCTATCCATGCACAATGAAAATCCACATGTGTATTATATTGATTAATGTAATTCAAAGTTTTACCGCCATTAGTACTTAAAAGTAGTCGATATCCGGTTAGTATAAGTAGATCAGGATCTTTAGGACTAACAAATACCCCGCCAAAATAATAACCGTAAGTACTATAAAAAGACGAAGGAAGTGTTGCCATGCACACCCAAGTTTTACCGCCGTCAATCGATTTATACAACTGACCACCTATAATATTCGGCTTTGACAACAACGCAAATTCCGCATCATTGACAAAATTCCAAATATCAATAGTTCGATAGGTATGGTTCGCAATATTTGTTTTGAGATAAGCAGCGGTAATATTTTTAGGAAAGTTATAGTGCACTAAAAAACTATCTAATTTGCTATTATCCAACGCTTCAAAATCGTTGATGGATAAATTTTTAAATAAGAGTGGCTTATATGCACTATCTAATTTTTTATTGGTATTGCTATCCTTTGATGTCGAAGGCTCGTTATGATTATCCACAACGGCATAAATAATATTAGGATTCGATTGTACTAACGCTATACCAATTCTACCTACGCCTGAACCATTAGGAAATCCGGAGCCTTGTAGCGTAATACACAACCATTTATTACCCGCATCCGTAGTTTTGTATAGAGCACTCGTATTACCCGAAGCACTAAAAAAACTTGCACCACGCAACCGATGCCACATAGCCGCATAAAGAATATGAGGGTTCTTTTCATCCATCTGCAAATCAATACAACCCGTTGTATCATCCACATATAAAATCTTCTGCCAAGTATTACCACCATTGGTAGTTTTATAAACGCCCCGTTCCTTATTAGTAGAAAATAAATGACCTACCACGGCGACATACACTATTTGATCATTGAAAGGATCCACAATAATTTTTGAAATATGATGAGATTCAGCTAATCCCATATTCACCCAAGTTTTACCCATATCGGTAGATTTAAAAACTCCTACACCCGCATAGGATGATCTACTACTATTTGGCTCACCCGTTCCTACCCATATAACACCCGTTTGCCAGTTTACAGCGATGCTACCAATACAAGTAGTGCTTGCACTATCAAATACCGGCTTAAAACTTATACCATTATCTGTAGTATGCCATACCCCACCCGTTGCATATGCAACATAAAATTCAATTGTTTTTTTAGGATTAACCGCTATATCCACAACCCTACCACTCATGACTGAAGGACCGATGTTGGTAAATCGAACAGGTATTGTATAGGCATGCGTTTTTTTGTAGTTTTCAAAACTTTTTATTCGGATAATACCATTAGTAGTGCCCATCTGACCATAAGAGCAGGAGAAAATAGCAAAACTGAATAGCGTAAGAATATATCTACCCATATTTTTTTATTAGGAATTTTCAAATATCAATATAATTGGTACCACACCAAATGATACCCTTATTATCCGCTCATATTCTTCACAGAATAGCAACTAAATAATTTGGCGAAGGTATTTTTTTATTTTGATAATCCCAAAAAAACATCGGTGTACGGTCAAATAAAAAAGGGGCAAATATTCCCACACCAAAAAAAGCAAGGGTAAAGAAAATTCAAAAGCGTACAGAAAAAAATATACCTTTGCGTAGTGTGATGGATTATTAGGGGCACTTGATAAATTTAAAACAAATGCAGATGTCTTCAGTATTAAAATTTAGGATTTATTATGAAGAAGATGAAAGTGTACATCGAGATATTATAATTAGTCCCCATCATAATTTTTTTGATTTACATCTGGCAATCTTAAAAGCATATAATTTTGACACAAAAGAAAAAGCAACTTTCTACAGAAGTAATCAACAATGGGAAGAAGGAAAACAAATTTCGCTATCCGATTACTCCAGTAACGAAAGTGACGATATTATTAACACCCCTGCAGTATTAATGATGAAAGAAACTACAATCGATAGTGAGATCATAGAAACAGATCAGCGCTTCATTTATGTTTACGATTTTAATAAAAATTTCACGTTTCTTATCGAACTAATTGACATCATCAAAAATTACCCTATCAGTGAGAAAAGCCCATTGCCTGTGGTACTCAATTTTGTGGGCGATCCGCCCTTACAATACCCTTTTAATAGTCCAACAAAGAAAGCCCATGCGTCATTACAGAAAAATAAAATGTCTGATTTATCAGATGATTTATCGATAAATGACAACAATTCTGCTACAGACTAAGATTAAAGATAACCACTATTCTGTCTAAACCCTCATTCAAAAATTATTTATTCCATGAGTATATTCAAACTAAAAAGTATATCTAGTTTAGATGGTCAAGAAAATGAAAGTAACAATAACGATCAGTTTCAAGATGCTCAGACGATAAAACTAAAGCGAAGTTTTGGTCCGGTATCTTTGCTCATGTTAGGGGTAGGTGGAATCATTGGTGCCGGCTTATTTTCCATAACTGGTTATGCTGCCGGTATGTATGCTGGTCCGGCTATAATTATATCATTTATAATTGCCGGATTAGGTTGTTTATTTGCAGGATTATGTTACGCCGAATTAGCAAGCATGCTACCAGTAGCCGGTAGTGCTTATTCTTATAGCTATGTTACCATGGGTGAATTAATAGCATGGACAATTGGGTGGGATCTAATTTTAGAGTATGCCGTAGCCTGTGGCACTATCGCAATTAGTTGGGGGCGATATTTTAGCAAATTATTAGAACATTGGGGCATACACCTTCCTCATCAACTTAACTACTGCCCAAGCGAAGGAGGTATTATTAATCTACCAGCCGTGCTCATCTTATTACTGATTAGCCTCATCCTCACACGCGGTAATAAACAATCCGATGTATTCAATACAATCATCGTACTCGTAAAAGTAAGTATTGTTATTATTTTTATAACTATCGGCTACCAATTTGTATCTCATGATAATTTAACACCATTTATACCACCTAACAGTGGTACTTTTGGACATTATGGTTGGACAGGTATATTACGTGCTGCTGGTATATTATTTTTTGCTTATATAGGCTTTGACGCTGTAAGTACCGCCGCACAAGAAACAAAAAATCCTTCAAGAAACTTACCCATTGGTATTATCGGTTCATTAATCATTTGTACCATACTATACATAGCATTTAGTTACATTTTAGTTGGCGTTACGAACTATAAAAATTTTGCCGGTGTAGATGGTATCGCACCAGTTAGTATTGCTATTGACCATTTTGGAAGTACTCATTCTTTTACATGGCTGAAAAACGGTGTTGTTATTGCCATTTTATTTGGCTACATGTCTGTTATGTTGGTTTTATTATTAGGGCAAAGTAGAATATTTTACTCAATGAGTAAGGATGGACTCCTGCCTCAAATATTTAGCAAACTGTCAAGCAAACAACAATCACCGAACCGAAGTATTTTAATCATCACATTTTTTTGTGTCATCATTGCAGGATTTGTTCCAGCTGATATCATTGCCGAATTAACCAGTATCGGCACCCTATTTGCATTTATTCTCGTTTGTGCCGGGGTCTGGATATTACGCGTTAAATCACCCAATCTACCGAGAGTATTTAAAACTCCTTTTGTGCCCTTGATACCTATACTGGGTATTTTATTTTGCATTGCCATGATGATTGGACTACCAATAGAAACATGGATCCGTTTGGTTGGATGGATGGTAATTGGTTATGATATCTATATGTTATACGGTATGCATCGTCCCAGTTTAGAAATTGATCGATTTACAAAGAAAGATTTTAAAATTATTTACCTGATCATTTACGCATTAAGTTCGCTCTTAATTTTTCTATCCTTTATAAACGATTACTATAAAAAAACTGATTTTTCTACAGCTGAATTTGTATTTTTTCTCTGTTTAGGAATGATTCATTTTGTAATCGTAGGGATTAAACTATTAGACAAAAACTATACTAATATCTTACGCACCGGTGTTATTTTAATTGGTGTTGGAATATCATTTTTTCTATTTGCCCCTACAATTATCTTGGATACCGATGCGGTTAATCCACAAAAATGGTACCTTGCCTTTCATTTTCTAGGAATCGCTTTAATACCAATTGGTTCTATTTTTATAAGTCTGGGCATTCCGCCTATATCTAAAAAAGATCATTAACATTATGTCTTCATCCATAGAATTTACAGGTATTACTTCAGGACTGTTGCATGCTGTAGAACAGAAAATGAGTGCCCAATCTCATCTGATGCCTATTTACGCAACATCGACCTTTACTTATGATGATTGTGCATCGATGATTGCTAAAATGGATAGCCCTGATAAACGAGCAGTTTATTCGCGTTGGCAAAATCCTAATTTTGAATATGTAGAAGAACTTATTAGTTATTTAGAAAGCTACCAGTTGTTTGATAAAAATAAAATTAAAGCACTATTGCATGCTAGTGGTCAATCTGCCATGACAACCTTGTTTCTCGGTTTATTACAAAAAGGTGATACCATATTATCACACTATTCTTTATACGGTGGCACCCATGAGCTTTTTCACAAAATTTTGCCTAAATTAGGAATACAAACAATTATTGTTGACTTCCGAAAAAAGAATGAAATAGCATCCGCTCTAAAAAATAACCGATCTATTAAATTAATTCATATCGAAACCCCCTCTAATCCCACTAATCAATGTTTACCAATTGAGTTCATAACAAAATTAGCACATGAATTTCATTGCAAAGTAAGTGTTGATAATACCTTTGCTACACCTATATTACAACAACCGTTTAAGTATCAAGTTGATTTTATTATTCATTCAACTACCAAATTTTTAAATGGACATGGTACCAGTATTGGTGGCGTCTTGTTAGGTCGTGATCTTGATTTTATGCAACATACCGCATGGAAGTATAGAACCTTGCTCGGTAGCACCCCAAGTCCTTTTGATGCTTATTTACTAATGAATGGTATCAAAACTTTAGAATTACGAATGCAAAAACATTGTTCTAATGCATGGGCAGTAGCAGAATTTCTAAATAAACACCCAAAAATTCATAAAGTTAATTTTCTAGGATTACCAACGCACCCAGAATACACATTAGCACGACAACAGCTCAAGCAGCCGGTTCCCGTTTTTAGTTTTGAAGTTCAAGCAAATTATTCAGGAACACAACAATTTATTAACAACTTAAAAATGTGTACTAGGGCGGTATCATTAGGAAGTTTAGACACCTTAATAGCACACCCCGCATCGATGATACATAAAGGTGTTTCAGCTGAGGAAAAAAAACAATCTGATATAACCGATAGTTTAGTACGCATAAGTGTTGGACTTGAACAAGCAAACGATATAATTGCTGATCTTGATCAGGCATTAAAGAGTATATAATTTTCTATCAAAAGAAGCAAATAGATAAATGATGACCAATAAATGATCTACCGGTGGTCTTTCTATAAAATTTATATTTTAGTATAAACTATTCTCAACACCATCCTATACGGCGATGTGTTTCCTACCCCACCCCCTAAAACGACTCGTCCAAAAGCTGTGGTATTAGCACTTAATGGTGTTATACCAATTCTATAAGCATTCCCATCATTATCATAAGCAGGATAAGCAGTATTAGGATAAGGTGGTTGGTAAAGAACTTCATCATTAGTAGGGGCATATAATCTTAAATTCAGAATAGTATCTTTTCTTGTAATAATCCCTTGCACATATCTACTAATATTAAAAACATAAGTCGTTACACTCTGCCCGTTAATTGTAGTTTTTTTCTGTGCCCCACCAAAATAATTTAAGTCAACATAATTATTAGCATCTATATAGTAATCATTTCTAATATTTCTTTTAGCCCCCCGCGTGGAATCATAAGCCGCTAACAACAAATAATTAGGCGGTGGATAAAGGTTGTCATAATACACATTTTGAGGCTCTTGATAAACTATTAATTCAGCTCGATTAATAATTCGGTTAGATAACTTCGATAGACCAGGTATGGTCAGTACAGCTGCTGTTCCAGGATATGTTTGAATATATAACAAACTGTCCCCTTTTATAGGAGCCTGTGGTGTCGGTGGGGTATATGACCGAACGACAAAATTCGCTTGACGCGTCAATAAGTTATTACTCTCATCATTGTATATAATCGATGAAAAGTAAGTAACGGCTGAATCTATTCGTCCATTATTTTTATATCGGTAATAAAACGCTAAATAAGTATTCGAAACAAGACTAACAGACAATAAAGTATTGGTGTTACTTCCTACATCTTGCACTTTAAAACCAGCAAAAGTAGCCCGATAGTTTACGGCATTCTTATAAGTAAAATCAGTATCGTATGTCAATAAAAATGGCGTACCCCAGGCAACCGGTAAGGGTATCCTAATCAGTCCTTTTGTTCTTTCAAAGTTGGTAATAACTGAATCATTTAAGTTTTTAGGATATAGAACCTTATTCTCAAAACCCACAATATTTTTAGTAATAATTGGCACAAAATTGGGGTATTGAACAGGATAATTCATAAACATTAAGCCGGGCTGGTTAACCTCTTGTACCTGAACGGTTACCGTAGCATTATCAGATGAGTCCCCATAAGCCCCTTCATATCCCAATAATAAATAAACTGAATCAACCGATACAATACTATCCCTATTAATAGGATTAACATAAGGAAATATTGGGGGTTTAGGCTCAAAATAAAAATAAGCACTCGTTGTTCGAAAAATAGGATCATTAATAATAGACCCTACAATATGACTATCAGAAAGATATATTTTAGTCGTATCCTTAGGATCCTGAATGTTATAGGCAACAACATCAAGCGTTGTATCACTTGTAAATACCTGATCAGAAGAAGGAATAAGTCCACCGCCCACATTGGTCGTGCCGATCTTCGTACACGATAAGCACAATGACGCAATAAAAAAAACAACAATACGGAACCGCAATAAATTAGACATGTTTGATCTTGTGTTGTCTATAGAATATCATTATAAAAATTGATATATTCAATTAAATCTGATTCAGGACCACCATACTTTAAAATCTTCTTAGTTACCTTTGATTTCTTTGATATAGCCTGAATAATTTTCGTATCGATTTTACTATGCTCAGTAGCGAGCACAACGCCATCTGAAAAAATAGTGGCAATATTGGTTAAAGCATTATTATCAACAGTTGATAGCAACTGTGCTTCTTTAGCCGACAAAGCATCTTTAACACCAGCTATTTCTAAATATTCCTTAGGAAGTGCATGATTAAAAAAAACATCACCTATTGTAAAAATAGTCTTACTATTTAAAAAAACTGGTTCACGATTGTATTGTTTCTTTAAATACATAGGCACTAACGAAGTCATCCAACCGCTACAATGTATAATATCTGGTGCCCACTCAAGGCGTTTAACAACCTCTAAAGCACTTTTTGCAAAAAAAATAGACCAATCCATATTAGAATCTACCCACTCTTCATTTTCATCATAGAATATAGTTTTACATTTCCCAAAAAATTCATTCTGAATAAAATAAACCTGTAAATGAGAATTGGGTAATGAGGCAACCTTTATTTGTATAGAATAGTCTTTGTTATTAACTTGCGTATAAATGCCAGCTAAGCGCACTACTTCATGGAGCTTATGTCTCCGTTCATTAATAACACCGTAATAAGGAATAATACAGCGAACATCCCATCCTTTTTGAAAACATCTTGACGCCAACTTATTAAGAATAGGAGCATAATATGTTATTTCCATATAAGGTGACATCTCTGTCGAGATGAATAATATCCTTTTTTTATTCATAACAATACTATTTTTTTTATGCGAAGTTAACTAATTTTAACTACATTTTGCAAGCAATTTACATGTGTTAATAAGTCAAGCATAAAAACGGATACCAACAATTTTATTTCTTTGCCCTAATATACAATACATCCTTATCGTAAATTGCTCGCTCAAGGAAGCGTCAAAATCATACTTACAGGACAATGGTCAGAATGTTTTATATCAGCATGAATAGACGCACTGGTAAGATATTGTAGCAAAGGCTTTGTTATACAAATATAATCTATACGCCATCCCTTATTTTGTAACCTAACCGATGGAAACCTTTGGCTCCACCAAGAGTATGCGTCTTGGGTAGTGGGGTTGATAAATCGATAGCTATCAACCATAGATTGCCCGGCTAAAAAGTCTGTCATCCATTGCCTTTCTGCAGGCAAAAAACCTGAGGAATTTTTGTTACCCTTAGGATCATGAATATCTATTTCTTGATGGGCAATATTATAATCTCCTAACAACATTATACAGGGCTGTTTTTTTATCGCCGTATCTAAAAAAGTACTCATCTCACCTAACCACTGATACTTATAATTTTGCCTTTCTTCCCCACTCGTACCACTTGGGAAATAAGCATTGATCAATAAGAAATCATCAAATAATAATTGTAAAACTCGGCCTTCTGAATCACTTTGTGCATGACCCGTACCATAAATAACTTGCTTCGGCAATATTTTTGTATAAACAGCTACACCGCTATACCCTCTTTTTTGAGCTGAGAACCAATAAGTATGATAACCAAGTTCTTTTATAAAATCCTCATTGACATCTGTCTGTAGTGCCTTTGTTTCTTGCAAACACAATATATCCGGCTGCTCTAATGCCACCCATTCATAAAAACCTTTTTTTATAGCAGCACGAATACCATTGATATTGTACGAGTAAATTTTTTTCATAGTTAATACTAATTCTTTATTTTTATGAACAAGCACCTTGCTCTATAATCGAATCTGAAAAACAAATTAATAACCGGCTAATCATTATCTTTAGTGGACATAATTTTATTCCACAACTCAGGAATCCTTTTAATCCATACTATCTCTCTACGCTTTGTATTGGCTTCAACAGCTGGGTATCCAAAATACACTTTATTACCTTCTAAAGTATTACTAACACCACTTTGGGCTAAAACAACTGCATTTTTACCAATTGTCAATGTTTTGCTAACACCAACCTGCCCCCATAAAGTGACATTATCTTCTATAATAGTAACCCCCGCAACACCAACCTGTGCTGCGATTAAACAATTTTTACCAATAATTACTTCATGACCAATATGTACTAAATTATCGATCTTGGTTCCTAATCCAATTCGGGTTTCTGCTGTTACACCCCTGTCAATTGTACAATTAGCCCCAATTTCAACATAATCTTCAATGACTACCTTACCGCAACTAAGCATTTTTTGATACTGAACTGTTCTACTTCTTTTACTATTATAGTAAAAAGCATCTGAACCAATAACGGTACCCGATTGAATAATAACATGATCACCAATTTCTGTATTATCTAATATAGTAACATGGGGGTAAATAATACAATGTTCACCAATAGTTACATTGTTACCAATAACAACATTGCCCATAACAACACTTGTTTTACCAACTTGTGCGGATGACAGTTGCGTAGTTTGAATATTCGACAAAGGGGCATATTTTTCAACGATGCGCAAATAGCAAACAAAAGGATCTTCAGCAATGAGTAAGGACTTCCCTTGGGGGACAAGCTCTTTATCACTATTGATGATAATAATAGTTGCCTTGCTATTAAGTGATGAATAATAATACTTGGGATGATCAACAAAACAAATATCCCCCTCAGCTACCCTATGAATTTCATTAATGCCATAAGCTTTATTTTCCAAATTGCCCGTAACAGAAACACCCAAAAATTTGGCTAATGCTTGAACAGGTATGGGGTCTTTAAACTTCATAAATAATTTAAATATTCCTGATAAGAAAATTTAAGTTAACCGCTGATAGATTAGCTTAATTGCTCGTGGCTATAACATACTATGCGTAGAGATATATCCCGCTAAAAATAGTGCTCGTTACAATATCATCTATATCTTTTACTTTTTATAGACTCCATCCACAATACCATACTCGATAGCTTCCTGTGCATTCATCCAATAGTCCCTATCAAAATCTTTTAATATTTGATTAAGCGACTTACCACAATTATCTGCCAATATCTTTGCACTGATTTCTTTTGTTTTCTTGATTTGTTCTGCATGAATTTCTATATCAGCAGAAGTTGCTTGAAAATAGCCACCTAACGAAGGTTGATGAATCATTACTTCTGCATGCGGATAAATAAACCGGCGCCCTTTGACACCACAGCTTAATAATACAGATCCCATACTGGCTGCCAATCCAATGCAAATGGTACTAACAGGACAAGATAAATACTTTATTGTGTCGTAAATAACCATACCACTCGTAACAACACCGCCAGGGCTATTGATAAAAAAATTAATTTCTTTAGTTGGGTCATCGAGCTCCAGCAATTCAAATTTAGTAACTATTTCCTTCGCACTCTTATCATCAACACCACCCCATAAGTAAATATTACGCTTGGAAAAAAATAATTTTTCCATTTTCTCATTTAAAAGTCCAATTTTTTTGTCGGCACTTTGCTTATCATCATTATTCTTATCATCATTGTCATCATCATCCTCATTCTTACTATATTGCCCTAACAAAGATTTTTGATTTAGATACATATTAAAAAATTATAAAATTATAAAGCGTACATTAAAATTACCAAAAAACTAAGGTTTTTCTTTTTGTTTTTTCTTAGGATTGAGAAAGAGAACTTCATCAACTATTCCGTATTCTTTTGCTGCATCAGCGGACAACCAAAAATCCCGTGCTGCATCTTTGGTTACCTGTTCAGCCTTTTTACCAGTATGTTGTGCTATAATCTGAAACAACTCAACTTTTGTTTTTCTAATCTCGTGAGCAGTAATTTCAATATCTGATGCTTGTCCCCCAATGGTACCGGAAGGTTGATGCAACAGAACGCGACTATGCTTTAAAGCAGTTCGTTTATTTTTAGTACCGGCACAAAGTAAAACAGCCCCAAAGCTAGCGGCCATGCCTGTACAAATCGTACTAACATCAGGGGTAATAAACTGCATGGTATCATAGATACCTAAGCCATCGTAAACATTACCACCAGGACAGTTAATATACATTTGAATATCTCTTGCACGATCAGCACTTTCTAAAAATAGCAATTGTGCATTAATGATATTAGCAACATAAGCATCAATACCTTCGCCTAAGAAAATAATTCTATCCATCATCAAACGACTAAACACATCCATTTGAGCCACATTCAATTGTCGTTCCTCAATGATATAAGGCGTCAAATTCTGTGGTTGATAAATACTTTTTTTGTATTGATGTAAAGATAGGCTACTAATTTTCTTTTCTTTTATAGCGTATTTTTCAAATTCAGTTTGGTGCATGATTTTTTTCTTTTTATTAAAGGGATACGAAGGTAAGATTAATTTTCAGTATTGCACAATGATTTTTGTAATAACCTATAACTTCGATTGCTCCTTCAAAATACAAGCCACACGAGGTACCGGCTATCCGATATTGAATACGGCAGTCGTCTAAATTATTGAAAGATGTTTTTGATTGATGACCAATCTACAACTTTATGGCAAACAATCACTACCACCTAAGCAGGTAACAATCGGCATATTGACACCAGATATATAGCCGTCTAAATTCAATCCTGGAATCAGTGTTTTTCTTCCAGCTATGATATTAACATATTGCGGATTATTGGGTACTGCATAATTCGTATAATTTATATTTGTACAAAAACCCGCATTATTACTGATATTAAATGCCCAATAACCAGAATAAGAAGGTGTTGGCGTGGTATTTCCATAAGGAAAATAAGGTAAACTAGCAAACAAATTATGCGTAAGATTAGGATTATTAGGGTCTTGACAGGTTATATCGGGGCTACTCGCTGTAAGATAACCCGATAAAAAACTTTGCAGAATAGTGTAAATAGGTGGTAAGGTGAGATTATCAATACTAATTTCTGGCTGTTTATTATACATCACAAAAACATCTGACGATAAAGCATTATTAGGCTGGAATGTTTGTGGTATTGTATCGGCCGTAGTGTAAAGAACTGGTAAAAAACTAAAGTAATAAACAAGCTGATTTTGATACCATGCAGCTTCAAGCCCTGTATTATCAGTTGCCATATATCTTTTAGATGCAGTTGAACCAAATGGAACAATCGGCGTATTCAGGATAGCGGTTCCTTTACGAATAGGATTACCACTTTTAATTATTTCATCATAGCTTTTTATTGAGTTCGTTTCATAAGCAGTAGGAACGACCACCGTATCTAACCAATGAAAATCATTATAACTATCATCACCGGGGAGATAGTTAACAACGCGATTTTGCCCGCTGATCTCCTGCGTCGTACCTTCTTTTACAAAAATAAACATCTGATCAGGATATTTACTTCTTGCATCAAAATTATAAGCATAAACGGTATCTGGCAGATAAGTAATACTACTATTGCCACCTGCGGCAAATGCTTGAATTAAAAACATCGGCTGGTCAAAATTAATAGGGGCATTAGGATCAGGTAATCCTGAAACCAAACTACGCCTATAAAAAGTGGCGGCGGCATCACTAAAACGATCAATAATAAGCGTCTGACTTTCTTTTTTACATGAAAAGATGGAAACGATCATCAATAAGATGAATGCGTTTTTTATAATTACCAATAATGATTTTTTTGTTTTCATTTTCTATTAAATAAAAAATATTATTACCTAAAATCAATCTACTAAGCAATAATGCTAGGTTCCTACGAATTTATTTAAATATAATCATTTTTTATGGAATTTGACAACTGTAGTAATAAAAAAATTACATCATAGCAGATGCACTTTCAAATTGAATTGATATTAATATGGCATAGCCTATATACGCCCACCATATAAAACCTTTTATAAAGTTTTATAGACAATATTGCTCATCTAATTTGAAAATACAATGTAGATGATCTTACTAAACCCACTAATTGTTTGGGCAGATGACCATGTTTTACCACCGTCTGTTGTATAAGCACAAACACCCTGACTGCTCGAATTATCACCAACGGCGATACCCTTTGTAGTTGTAATAAAAGCAACCGCATTCAAATTAGTAATACCACTAATTGTTTGGGCAGATGACCATGTTTTACCACCATCTATTGTATAAGCATAAACACCTTGATTACTTGAATTACGGCCTATTATTAAGCCATTCATTGATGCAATATTGTATATATTTAGAATAAAGTTAAACCCACTGAATACTTGGGTATTAGACCATGTTTTACCGCCGTCTGTTGTATAAGCATAGCTATTGGCGAGTAGTGTAACTGAATTATAACCTAGTACCACACCATTCGTTGCCGACAAAAATAAAAGACCAATAGGGGATATTCCACTGATTGTTTGGGCATTAGACCATGTTTGCCCCCCATCGGTTGAGTAAGATGAGAGTCCACCGTTTACTGTACTGTAGCCTGACACTACGATATTTGTTGCTGACAAAAATACCAACGTGCTAATGCCATTAAAGTCAGTTATTGTTTGAGCAGTTGACCATGTTTTACCAGCGTCTGTTGTGAAAGAATATACTCCTTGATTACTTTCATTTTTACCTACTGCCAAGCCGTTTGTAGTTGAACTGAATACTACGGAATTAATAGTAGTAAGACTACTGAGTGATTGAGCCGATGCCCATGTTTGACCGCCATCTGTTGTATAAGAATAGAGCGAAACATTATTTGGATTCACCCCCACTAAAAAACCATTTGATATTGATAAAAATTGAACTGAGAGAAGAGAATTAAGTCCACTAATCGTTTGGGCAGATGACCATGTTTTACCACCGTCTGATGTATAAAAATAATATTTAACATTATTAATTGCATCAACTCCTAATGCAATACCTTTTTTGGGTGTGGCCGCATTAAAAAAAACATTATATAAAGAGCTTGTCCCACTAATAGTTTGAGCATTCGACCATGTTTGTCCACCGTTATTCGTATAAGCATAAACACCTTGACTACTCGAATTATTGCCGACCATTACAGCGTAACTTTTCTGAAGAGCTATTGGCAGCGTATCGTAAGCGGTCTTGCCATTAATAGAATAGGATATGATGAAGTTAAATATTTGATTACTTTGGGCGGTTCTATAACTTAGCGACACGCTAGTACTGCCTACTGTACTATTGATTGGTACAGTTATTGTACTACCCTGCAAATATAAAACACCATTGTAGGTAATACTATCATTAGCCGTAAACGAGAAGGTACTTCGTGGATTTGATCGTTGCGTAATTGTTAAATCTAATACAATTGGGGTATTGGCGAACAAAGTATTTTCGCTACTCGGATCTATTGCCAAATTGGTCATAAATGCGGACAAATCTATAGGCTTTACTTTTTTTGAGCAAGCGAAAAATAAACAACAAAAGGATAACAGCAAGATTAAATTTTTCATAACACAATTTGCAAAAAAAATATTTAGATACGAACACAAAGGTATTTTATTTTTTCAACACTACCCCAATTAATGCAAACACATTAAATTATTCCCATTGATTCGTTAACGGATTATATATTTCAACGATACTAAAAACTGTAGCACGGGCATTTCGTTCGCCACCCATCACATATATCTTGTCATTATATAAACTAGCCACTAAAGCCGTCCTTGCAGTAGGCATAGGCGTTGCTATCCCCCACGATATGCCATTAAAATATTCTACTGAATCCACCGCAGTAGAACCATTGGAGCCACCGAATACATAAATATTACCATTGCAGACAACTGTACCAAAAGCATACCGAGCTACATTCATCGAATCGGTCGTAGTCCATGTACTACCATTAAAATATTCTACACCTCTTAAAGCCACCACATTATTATAGCCCCCTAAGGCGTAAAGCCTACCTTCATAAACTGCTACCCCAAAAGTTCCTATATAATTATTGGTCATCGCCACTGCTTCAGTCCACCCATTATTACCATTAAAATACGCTACCGTATTGGTAAGAACATAAGGGAGCGTATAGCCACCTATGACATATAAATTACCATGATAGGTAGCCACGCCCGATACCGCTCTTGGTACACTTGTTGACGGAGCAAACTGCCAAGAATAACCATCAAAATATTCAACGGTATCCAAGTTAACCGGAACAGAACCTCGACCGCCATTCCCCCCTACCGCATAGACATACCCATTATATACCGCCAATCCAAATCCATATCTTGGTACAGTCATAGCTGGTGCCATCTGCCAACGCGTACCATCAAAATATTCTACCGTATTTAAAATATGCACACCATCACTTCCACCAGCTATATAAATTTTACCATTATACAGCGTTCCACCTGAATAATATCTTTTTGTAAGCATATTGATACTATCACGAATAGAAAAAGACTGCGTAGGCGTTGTATAGATAAGACCACCGGTAGCATCGAATCCTTCAACTTTCCAATAATACCGAGTATTATAGTTTAAATAAGCCGTTCCTATGCCATTATCCAGACGAATAGTATCAGTCAAGCGTGTTGGATTCCTATAATTAATCGTGTCGATTAGCAAATGAGTGGGACTATCACCATAATAAATTTTGAACTGCTTAACAGACGCTATACTATTCGTCCACACAAAAATAGGCTGAACATATTGATTAATGCTATTGTTAGTTGGACTAATTAAGACAATACAATTTAGGTTATTCGATTTTTTCAAACAACCCAATATAACAAAACAGCTTACCATTAAGAAACACACCCATTTTTTATAATAAAGTTTACAAACACAAAGCATACAAATAGGTGTTCAAGCATTTTGCAATACCCTTTAAAACAATCAAAACAATATATCTTATTTCTTAATACTATTTGCTCCCATATATTGATGCAAAACTTGTGGCAAGCGGATACCATTCGCTCCTTGATTATTTTCAATTAGCACTGCAAATATGCGCGACAATGCTAAAGAGCTACCATTCAAAGAATGGGGGAATTGTGTTTTATTAGTTGAGGCAGACTTAAAACGACACTTCATCCTATTCGTTTGAAAAGCCTCAAAATTACTAACGCTACTAACTTCCAACCATTTATCTTGTGCTTGGCTATACACTTCAAAATCGTAAGTCATGGCAGATGTAAAACTCATATCGCCACCACATAATAAAATAATCCGGTAAGGCAACTCTAAAGATTGCAGTAATTGCTCGACATGACCAACCATTTCGTCCAATACCTGATAACTTTTATCGGGGTGGACAATTTGAACAATTTCTACTTTTTCAAATTGATGAATACGATTTAATCCTCTTACATCTTTACCGAAACTACCGGCTTCCCTTCTAAAACAAGGAGAGTAAGCCGTTAATTTGATAGGCAATTCATCTTCTTGTACAATAACATCACGATACATATTCGTAACAGGGACTTCTGAAGTAGGTATTAAAAAGAAATTATCCTCGCTAACATGATACATTTGTTTATCCTTATCTGGTAAAGCACCTGTACCGAAAGCACTCGCTTCATTAACCAAAAAGGGGGGTAAAACTTCCACATATCCCCTACTCGTATTAAAATCCAAAAAATACTGAATTAAAGCTCGTTGCAACTTAGCACCTTGCCCGATATATAAAGGGAATCCGCTTCCGGTGATTTTAGCCCCTAATTCAAAATCCACAATATTATAGGCTTTAACTAAATCCCAATTACATAAGAGTGGCGTATGTTGTGCGATAGTGCTTTTATTCCCTCCTGCTCGAATCAACACATTATCATCAAGAGTTTTACCAGCAGGTACTTTTTCGTGAGGTATATTAGGCAATTTAATCATCTTATCTTCCATAGCGTGCTCAATATCTTTAAGTGCATTTTGGGCTATGTCGATCGACTTTTTTAAATTCGTTACAGCTTGTTTTTGAATGGTCGCTTCTTCCTTTTTACCTTCTTTAATAAGCGTCCCAATATCCTTCGATATTCTATTAATCTGTGCCAACTGGGCGTCTAATTCACTTTGCGTTTTACGCCTTAGTACATCTTGTTGCACAATATCATCTACCCATTCAATATTCTTAAAATACTTTTTTTGCAAAGCGATTTTAACTTGCTCTGTTTTTTCAGTTAATAGTACTAATGGTATCATATTTTCTTACAAATTTAATAATTATTAAGGTATAAAAATATATTATCACATACCGTAATGAGTAGTTATAAAAATTAAATTATAGCCAAACAATACGCACAAAAAAATATTACATGAAGTACTAATAAACAACAAATAGTTATACTACTCATTATTATTTAAAAAAAACATAAATTCGCAAACAATACATTGAAAAATAAATAAATGCAACCTAATTGTTCATCATTAATTTAAGTTTAACATGGAAGTAGATATTTTAGCATTTGGAGCCCACCCTGATGATATTGAAATAGCAGCTGGGGGATTTATACTCGCATCAATTCATAGCGGACTAAAAGTAGCAATTGTCGATTTAACAGAAGGCGAAATGGGAACAAGAGGCTCGGCATCTATCAGACATGCAGAAGCTACTAAAGCCGCTAGTATAATGGGCGTTCCCTATCGTGAAAATTTACACTTACCCGACAGTGCATTAGAGAACTCACAAGATGCTAAAAAGCGGGTTATACGCATGATTCGTAAATATAAACCCAAGATACTTTTGTCGAATGGCATGCCCCCTTCACGCCATCCCGATCATGGCGTTGCATGGTGCATTGTTCAAGATGCGTCTTTCTTAGCAGGGCTAAAAAACATATCGACTCAAGAGCAAGGACAAGAGCAAACGCCACACCGCCCCGCTTATGTTTTTTCGTACTTAGAAAACACAAGAACAATAGCACCAAGTTTCATATTTGACATAACGCCTTTCTTTGAAAAAAAAATCGAAGTTATCAAATCCTACGCTTCTCAATTTTACAATCCTAATTCCAAAGAACCTGAAACAATGTTAACTAAACCAGGTATTTTTAACACCATGGAAAGTATTAACCGATTTTATGGACAAGCTATTGGTGTAAAATACGGCGAACCCTTCACTTCTAAAAAAACAATGGGGATAAACAGCTTAGATTCTTTAGTAAAAATACCTATTTGATTTGATATTAAAACACCGCTATATCCTATATACACAGAAGCGCATTGCCCTTCTTTTGATTGGGTTAGTGATTAGCTTTGTTGGTAATCTACCATTAGGATTTATTAACATCACGGTTATACAAATAGCAATTCAGTGGGGGGCACTTGATGCTTTCATATTCTCACTTGGGGCAACCTGCACGGAAATATTTTTAGTTTATTGCTCCTTATTATTTATCAATAAAATCTTACAACTAAAATGGATCATTAAGTTATTAGACATCATCGGTATTTTATTCTTATTCATTCTTAGTGCTTATGCGTTTTATGCCATCCACGAAGGAAATGCACACGCCTTATCAACTGCAAAAAAACCTTCTATGCCGTTATTTCTATGGGGCATATTAATTAGTGCCATTAACCCCATGGCCATTCCTTTTTGGTTTGGATGGAGTAGCATTTTATTTTCAAAGAAAATTTTAAAACCAACGCATAAAAACTATCAAATATATGTTACGGGGATCGGCATAGGATCGCTACTAAGTTTAGGACTATTTATAGTAAGCGGAAAATGGATTTACAAATTACTCAGCAATCACTTATTTATACTCAATGCAATAATTGGTAGTTGCTTTTTAATTATTGCTTGCTTACAAGCATATAAATTTTTATTTAAAACACATTGGACAGAAAAGGATTTGTAACTTTGACAATGTATCAATACCTTATGAAAGGTGACAATTAATAACACATTCAGGATAATCCAAATACTCGTTCGTTTATGATGGCGTATTTAAGTGACTTTTTAAAATTGTTAGAAAAGAATGTAATTATTAGCGGATATATTATTCTCTGTTTATTTATTATTCATCTTATCAACTATGTACTATTTAGGTACCGCCTGAATCAATGGATCAGTATATTGCCAAGGAATAAAAAAGGGATAATAGGCATTATCTTTGCTCCTATTATACACAACAGTTGGGGGCATTTTGTTAATAATATCATACCCCTCTTTATCCTCATCAATTTAGCAATGTTTGGGGGCATACCGCAATTCATTTTCATCACCATAGTATTTATAATTAGCCAAGGTATTTTAGTTTGGATTTTTGCCAGAAAGGGATATCATTTAGGGGCTAGTGGATTAATCATGAGCTATATAGGATATTTTATAGTATTTGGGTTTATAAATCCCAATGTGCAAACCATCATCATCGGTATTATTTGTATCTATTATTTTGGCAGTAGCCTTATTGCTAATCTTTTTAAAGTAGGCAAACTCGTCTCTATTGAAGGTCATCTATTTGGATTTATTATAGGGGTGCTATTAGCTATGTATATTCACCACTATGGATTTCCCAACATTATTTTTATAAAAGGAATCAAAGAACCAGTTATAGTTATATAAAAGTACAACTGATCAATATAAAAATAAACTATATGATCATATAGTTTGGTCCTTTTTTAATAAACAACCCGTTGCCGATCAATATCCAAATGAAGTAAAATAGCGATCATAATCATATTACTCATGAGTGATGAGCCACCGTAACTAATGAAGGGCAAAGGAATACCCACAACTGGAAAAACGCCAATAGTCATACCAATATTAATAAAAATATGAGAAAAAAGCATACTGGCAACAGAATAGGCATAAATCCTACTTAATGTACTTCTTTGTCTTTCCGCTATGATCACAATGCGCATAAGTAACAAAAAGAATAAAATAAGCACAATGGTGGTACCGACCATACCAAAAGTCTCTCCAATAAAGGTAAATATAAAATCGGTGTCTTGCTCTGGAATAAACTTGCCGGTTGTTTGCGTAGCATTAAAAATACCTCTCCCCAAAAGCCCACCTGATCCTATAGCAATAATACTTTGTTTAACATTATAATTATCTTGCCTTCTAGGAACAATAGTTGTTTGCTGTCGAATGCTATGTTTATTTTTAGAGCAGTCGTATTCTTTGCCCAACATATTATATATACGCGTACTTTGGTAACATTTTAAAAAAGAATTAAAAAAATAAGGAATGGCATATTTTTGAAAACAAATCGTAGTAGCCCATATCGAAATAATAATAACTAATATGCTTTTTCTTTTAACAATTAATTTTCGTAAGAAAAGCACAGCTAAAATCGATAGTATGCTAATAATGATTGTGAGCATTAGTGGATGAACAATAATAGTAGCAATGAGCAGAACACCACCTAATACACCGAAGGCTAAAATATAAAAAGGCATACCTTCACGATAAAAAACAATAAACAAAGACAAATAAACAATACCCAAGCCAAGTTCTGATTGAAGATAAGCCAATACCACAGGAATAAAAAAAATGAAAAAAGCAATAACCTTGTGTTTTAAAAAACTAAAATTTGTTTCATTGCGCGATAAAAATTTAGCTAACGCTAAGATGGTACCGATTTTAAGAAATTCAATCGGCTGAATATTAAAGCCACCACCCAAAGATAGCCAACTTTTAGAGCCATGTATGGTGCTTGTTTTTAAAAAAGTCAGCATTACAAAAAAACAGCCGACATAATAAATACTATAGGCGAGATGCGTAAATATCTTTATATCAACAACGATAATTGTAATTGCCAAAATTATACCAAAAAGTAAATACAAGAATTGTTTAGCATATTTATAGTGTAGATCAAACAAATGATAAAAAAAACGAGTATCATCGCTACTACTTACTAAGTACAGTGAGAATATGCCTATGACTACCAGCGAAAAACATATAATAATAAGTAGCCAATCAATATTTTGTAATATTCCGTTATTATTAAATGTCCCACGACGATTCATAAATTATGGTTATTAACGAACGTTAGCGTATGATCGTCATAACATTGCTTCATACTATTGAATACCTGAGTGCGTAATTCAGATAGGTTTGTATGAGGGGTAACAGCAACCGGCTCCAATATATGCAATTCTATGGTACCGGGTTGAAAAAAGCAAGGTGGTTCAACCGGTAAAATATGCTGTGTATTAACCAACACAACGGGTACAATAGTCATTTCAGTTTCTTTAGCTAATAAGAATGCCCCATTTTGAAAAGGAAGCATGCCTAAACCTGAGCGATTGCGTGTTCCCTCTGGAAAAATAGCAACACTCACCCCATCCATCAAACATCTTTTCAACTTGAGAATACTCGTAGCTTTACTAATTTTATCTTTTCTATTAATGCTAATAGTAGCAAGACCAATAATAAACCCCAATAAAGGCAGTTTTTCTAAACTGTCTTTAGATAGAAACTTATTAGCTCGACACGGAAGGAAAGGATAGGATACTACAATATCCATAAAACTATTATGATTAATAGTAAATATGTACGCCTTATCTTCCTGAAGATATTCTTGACCTCTAATAACAAAGCGACAGCCGGTCAGGAGGAGAAATAATTTAATCCAATACTGACACACTTTCTTCAGCCAAGCATCCCTATCTTTTTTATCTAAAAAAAAGACCCTAAACATCAGTGGTAGAAAAAATATATAGGTTGAGATAAATATAACAAAAGACCAAATAAACATCAACCGATTGATTGAATTTCGTCGCAAAAGTCGTAAGTTAATACCCGTCATATTCAATTTAATTACAGTAATTGATTTATAAAAAAACTATCAAACGCATTATGTATCTCATGAATAAAGACTGATTATTCATTTTTTATTTTTTATTATCCTTTTTTCTTTGAACTACTTTCTCGGCAGCTTGTACGATATTAACCGTATCAAGACCATACTTCTTCAACAATTCAGTTGGTTTACCCGATTCACCGAATGTATCTAAAGTTCCAACATACTCGATAGGTATTGGTTGATGTCGTGCACTAATCTGTGCAATTGCGTCTCCCAATCCACCTATAATATTGTGTTCCTCACAAGTAACGGCACATTTTGTTTTTCTAATACTTTCCAAAACAGAAGCCGTGTCAATAGGTTTTATGGTATGAACATTAATGACTTCTACGGACAATCCTTTCTGTTCTAATATTTTACCAGCCTCAATAGCCTTCCATACAAGATGACCACATGCAAAAATAGTTATATCCGTACCATGAGAAAAATACTGTGCTTTACCAATAATAAAACTATTACTATCCGTTGAAGAAAAATTAGCCCACTTAGGTCTCCCAAATCTGAGATATACGGGACCAAAATAATCAGCAATAGCCATCGTTGCCTGCTTCGTTTGATTATAATCGCAAGGGACTATAACCGTCATTCCCGGTAACATTTTCATCAGTCCTATATCCTCTAATATTTGATGGGTAGCACCATCTTCACCTAAGGTTAAACCGGCATGGGATGCACAAATTTTAACATTCTTATTGCTATAAGCAATACTTTGTCTGATTTGATCATAAACGCGTCCGGTGCTAAAATTAGCGAAGGTGGTTGTATAAGGAATATAACCACCAATCGTTAAACCAGCTGCTATACCCATCATATTGGCTTCTGCAATACCACATTGTATAAATCTATTAGGAAACTCTTTTATAAATTTATTTAATTTTAGTGAACCCGCTAAATCTGCTGTCAATGCTATTACTTTAGAATTTTTAGCAGCGACTTCAAAAATACCATCACCAAAACCAGCCCGTGTTTCTTTTTCGTCAACAAGTTTTATAGATTGTAGGCTCATAAAATTTTATATGCGGTTGCTATAGGGTACTTGTTATTGTACATAGTACTTTCTTAAGCGTTCGGTTTAATACTTTTAGGAATGTTAGTAATACAAAAACAAGTGCCCCGGGCGGGAATTGAACCCGCACTCGCTTTTTCGGCGAACAGGATTTTAAGTCCTGCGTGTCTACCAGTTCCACCACCAAGGCAAAAACAAAGAGAGATAAGAGCGGAAGACCGGGCTCGAACCGGCCACCCCAACCTTGGCAAGGTTGTGCTCTACCAAATGAGCTACTTCCGCTAAATACTTTTAACACCAACCACACTATTTATACTCAGGAACATATTTTGTACTACCTTGAATTTCAATATCAGGCTTACCTTTATATCGTTGCCGATATAATCTAAAACAATTTCCAAAAATAAATGCTACTAACAAAGCAACACTCAAATAATAGATAAACCGAGATGTCTTTACCCAACTATATGTGAAATCATATTGTTGTTCACCAGTAACTTCTTTTTCTTCATTTGGATGATGTGACATAGTATAAAAGGGATTCAGTATTGAATTGAATATGGAGGCGAAGTTAATTTATTTTTTTATTTTTTCAAAAAAAAAGGAATGAGCAAAACCGACTATGCAACTAACTTAAAATATCAAGATTGTAAAAAAACATATAATCAATTACAATTTAATTAAGGGGATAGCGTTATAAATCATCTTATTTTTTTGTAGTCGCTTTGCCTAATAAGATTGTTCAATCGTTTTATTTGTTATGAGACATTAGTTTTTCTATTTTGTTGATTAGGAACATATACAATAAGCAACAGAAGTGCAATGATACCTACAAGGATTGGGTACCACAATCCTACTAAATAAGGTTGTTGATAAGGAGTAGGCAGATGCTGATTTATCGCTGTTGCATTGAGAATATAAGCATGATGACTACCATAATTACATAAAATAACAATTAAACCCGCAAAAATACCATACCCAATATTATAGATTGTTGAATAACTAATAACCCTAATATTATTGGGTAGTCTTGCTAAAACAAAAGGTGCTAAAGAAGTGTATCCTGGTGCATTAATAACTCTAAGAATAAATGTTAATAAGAGCATCCATAAAAAACCTTGTGTCGTCAAAACAAGGGGATTATCGGTAATATGGTTTGCGGATGATTTGTCTTCTGCATGCTCAACCTTATTATTAGTCCTAATAGATGATTGGGCATTATATACTGTTTGATTGGTCAATGCATAATTTTGTGCTATTGGCATTGCTTGCACATTTGATTGCGTATGAGCAATGGTGTACATCTCACTAAAAAGAGGACGCAACAAAATTATGCCCAAAAATAATGTGCTGGCAATTAACCATTTTTTATCGATACGATCAGATAAATAACCAAAAAAGATAAAAAAGGGAATGCTGATTAAGTAGGCTATAATAACAATTAAATTCGTTTGTTGTAACTGAATGTGTAGGGTATTTTCTAAGAAAGTAATTTGATACGCTAAAGAAGTAATATCAATCGCAGCAACACCGGCCGCCCCCACAAAAACAAAGAATACAATATTTTTAAAATTCCTCACCTTAGCGAAAACAGCCCTAAAAGGATTTTCTTTTACTAACCGTTGTTGTTTGTATGCTAGAAATATTGGCGACTCAGCTGTTTTTGCTCTAAAATATACAGATATTAAAAATAGCGGTGCTGATAACAAAAATGGTAAACGCCACCCCCAATATTCATAAGCAAGCGGGGACAAAGCATGCTTGGTTATATTGGTAGTTAATAAAGCCAGTATCATACCCGTAGTGCCAGTTATTTGAATCCATGAAAGAAAGTACCCTTTTTTATTGAGCGGTGCATGTTCAAATAAATAAGTTGAAGCATTTCCATATTCGCCCCCTAGTGCGATGCCTTGTATAAACCTCAGTAGCAGAATAAATATGCCTGCAAAAATACCAATTTTTGCAGAAGATGGAATTAATCCGATACAAAAAGTTGATAAACTGATCATCGCAACCGTATAAACAAAAGCATATTTTCTACCTTTAAAATCCCCCAAATAGCCGAATAATAATCCGCCAATAGGCCGTGCAATAAATCCAATTGTAAAAACCAATAAGGTGTATATATAAGCAAGGTCACCATGTTTTGAAAAAAAGAAGAAGTTTTTTGCTATCAACGGTGATAAGACAATAAATATAAAGAAATCGTAAAATTCAATTATAGAACCTATGGATGCATTGATAATAACAAATAATAAATCAGACTTTAAAAACTGGATTCTTCGATTAGCAGATAAATGGAACATATATTTTTGAGCAATAAAAAAGGGTACATATTCGTTTACCCTTTTTTTGTTAATAAAACTAATATCAAGTTTTAATCCATCAACCTTAATTTATATTATAGGCATATAGATTATTCTTTTAAAAACAAACAAGTAACATCCTCATGTGAATAAAGAAAGGCACATAGGCCTCCTATCATTTAATTAAACAAAAGTGCTTGCGTTGTGGCTACGGAAACAATATTATTCACTGCTGGTACACTTTTTGCTTGCGTCCAAGATGTACCACCATCTGTTGTTTTAATGATTGATTCTATTCCTGATGCACGAAGACCGTATCCAAGTACTACCCCATTTGTTGGTGTATTAAATGCAACAGACATAAATGAATTTCCGACTGGATTTGTTACACTCGACCAAACAGTACCACCATTAGTTGTTTGTAAAATTACATTTCCATAAACACCAAATCCAACAGCTACCCCATTTTTTGCTGCACTAAATGCAACAGAATAAAGTGATGGGCTCATAATACTACCTGCATTTTGTACCGTCTCCCACTTTGCACCGGCATCAGTTGTACTAAGTATAATACCGTACTGACCTACTGCTACCGCATCATTTGCTGTACTAAATGCAACAGAGCTCAAACTTACAGGTTCGATTGTTGATATAATATTCCAAGTTTGCCCCCCATCAGTTGTCTGTAAAATTACACCACCCTCACTACCACTTCCAACAGCGATACCATTCTTTTCTGAACCAAACGCAACAGCATTTAACACGAACCCCGTAGGTGCATAGTCAACAAAAGACCATGTTGTACCACCATTAGTTGTTTTCATAACTGCACTAGGTCCTACGGCTATGCCATTTAAAGCTGAACTAAATGCGACCGACTTAATTGCAGTCGTAACAGGACTTGCTACACTATTCCAACTTTGCCCGCCATCGACCGTTTGTTCAATTACACCAGCCCCTACTGCTACACCATTAGTAGCTGAACTAAATGCAACAGAATAAAGGTCTTTAGTATTAGAAGTTTTTATCGTTGTCCAAGTATTGCCACTATCAATAGATCTAATAATGACGCCGTCATAACCAACAGCTACAAGATCATTATTATTGTTCAGTGGCATAAGAGATTCTTTAAGATTATTACCGGAATTGCTACCTCCGTTAATAGCAGTTTTTGAACATGCAAACAAAGAGCATAAAGCAGTGCATAGAGCAATTTTTTTTAACATACAATTTTTTGTTCTGAGAATTGGGAACCTCGGTTAGAAAATTTAATAAATCAAATAATTTGCGAAGTTATTATTTTTTATCATTTTTACAAAAATACGCTCACAAAAAGTAAAATCATTAGATATCTTTAGTATAGCATTTAAAGCCGATGAATCATTAACCAATTCTTTAACTTACCCGCTCATTTCATCATAGAGCCCATTTTTTTTTATAAAACAGAAAAAAAAAAATACCTTTACTGAATTTTTAAAACCGTTCGCTATAAAAAAAAATTACAAATTAACAGAATATGGCTTATAAACACAACCCCCGATATGCCTCTTAAATCAATTTTTTTTTTAATTACCATTTTGGTGGTCGTGCGTTGTTATGCAGAAGACACATTATCTGTTATCATTGAAAATCAATATAAAATAAAGCAAAACAATGCCATCATTAAAAATAATAAGGGCAATAGTTTTATAAGCAATCAACATGGGGAAGCGACCATCATGTCTAATTTACCAGACTCTTTTACTATATATGCTAAAGAACACGACCAAAAAACTGTATATCTATCATCAAAGACAAATCAAGGTTTCCAAATAATACTCAACAAGCATTTCACTTATCGAGACTTATTAACGCCTATGTTTTATGTTCTTAACGGTGGGTTATGGGTACTTTTATTTGTTATCTTTGCAGAAACAGGTTTATTTGCAGGTTTCTTTCTGCCGGGCGATAGTTTATTATTTGTATCAGGAATTTATAGTTCTGAGGTTATAGGCAACACTTTTAAAGGCATTCCTAATCCTTTATTAGATCTCAGTATTCTATGGCTAATGATATGTGCCGTTGGCATAATGGGTAATATTTTTGGATATTATTTTGGAAAACAAGTAGGCCATAAAATTTATAAATGGAAGGATAGCTTTATTTTTAAACAAAGTTATTTACAGCAAGCAGATCATTTTTACAAACGCTATGGTTCATCAGCCATTGTTTTGGCTAGATTTCTGCCAATTGTACGAACCTTTGCACCAATTTTAGCAGGCATCGTCAGTATGCGTCCCAAAAAATTTATGCTTTATAATATTATTGGTTGTATTGCATGGAGCTTCAGTATGGTATTTTCAGGACACTATCTTCAAGAATTTATCCTCTATAAATTTAAATTTGATTTGCGCGAACATTTGGAACCGATCGTTCTTGTTATTGTGCTCGTTACGACCTTACCAATTATCATTAGATTCGCTTTGCCATACATGAGGATAAAAAAACACCCAACTAAATAGAGACTACTATACGCATGTATAAAAAACAAAAGTTAAATAGTTCTAAATTTTTAATGGGGTTTATTTTCGCCATTACCGCTTGTTTTTTCTGGTCTTCTCATTTCTTTTTAGGGTTCTTCATTACATACGACAAGCATTTTGTTTACCCTCATCCACCCTTAGGAATAGCATTTTATAGATGGCTAATAACTGCAACCATTACACTCCCTTTTTGTATTCGGGATATTATAATAAAACGAAAAACTATTTTTAAAAAAACACACTACTTTTTATGCTTAGGCTTTACATTATACCTTGCTAACGCGAGTAATTATTTTGCATATTTACATGGAACCCCCACCGTCATTACTTTGTTGGGTAGCATTACAACACCTTTATCGGTTTTTATATTAGCATTTATTCTTAATAGACATACACAGCCCATAAAAATAAATCAGCTAATTGGTGTTGTCATTAGTATCATAGCCGGTGTATATCTCATTTTGCATGGTTCATTTTATAATTTATTTAATATTCATATTGACAACGGGTCGCAGTTTGCCTTAGTGCAAGGTATTGGATTAGGACTTTATACTTATTTAGCAAAAAATAGGCCAGCAGACATTTCTTTAACATCTTTCATTTGCTTGGTAGCAATGAGTGCTGCACTATTAGGTTTCTTAGTTAATCTGGGTGTTTTTTTTAGTACTGATAGCTTTTATGTTCCACACAAATTCGACTGGTTTATTGTGTTATTTCTTGGATTATTTGCTGGTTACTTTGCTTATTATTTTTGGAATAGGGCTATTATTTATCTTGGGACAGTCGGCACCGGAATTTTCTATTGTTGCGTTCCCTTATTTGCCGAAATTGAAATAGCAAGTTTTATACCACAAAGATACATCCCCCCCTATGTCATTCATGCCGGCATATTTATTCTACTGGGCTTAATTATAGCAAATTTGAATATACAAATAATGAAAGCAAAAAAAAAAAAAAAGGTCTATGATTAAAAGGGTGAGTAAAATATTGGCTCTATGATTAAATGGGTGGGTAAAATGTTAGAAGTTTGATGACTTTAAAAATAATAATTTGATATTTTATAAGGTCATTTTTCTTTCTTTTGTCTTGATACAAAAGAA
>JASGCP010000010.1:14806-32335 GCA_030053995.1 Phycisphaerales bacterium | reverse complement strand
ACTCTTTTTTTACTTTAAAATTTACATTTTACAGCCTTACTCCCCACAAAATAAACTTGACCCGAAAAATGACCTTATAAAATACTAAATTATCATTTTTAAAGTCATCAAACTTCTAACATTCTACCCACCCTTTTCGTCATAGAGCAACTTAAAAATATGATTTCGACTGCTTGATTAAATTAATTTAATATTTACTTAACAAGCCTAAAAATTAACTTTTGTCTATGTCTAATGTCTAATACACGTGTTTATCAAATTTTTTAAAAATACTATTTATGAAAAATAAATCAATGTATTATGGCTCTATTTTGACAAGATACGAGCTAAAAGCAGTAAATGGTGCTAAAGTTAGTGAATCTGTGTGTCGAAATGGAAGCCAATGTACTAGTGCTTGTGCTTCTTTACAATATAAATGTACTTATGACTATTCTGGCAGTACAACAAAAATCTTGTGTTTAAACGATGGTACTGGTTTATTTTGTTGTTTTCTTAGATGCTATGATAGTAGTGGCAGTCAACGGTCTTATGGGTTTTGTTAGTAGTAGTGATGTTTTGTAAATTTTTAGGCAGATTGACAGGCATACCATTTTTCAAAAGCAGTTTTTAAAAAGAAGTACTATTGTGGTGGATTTAACGAAACTCTTATTTGCACACCTGCACTGGTGCTGATAATGGGCGGTGCCGCTGAAGTGTAAGGGATTACGCGTCGCTGGTCAAAAAACAGTCTGAGGTTAACCGTATTGCTAATAATGTAGTCAATTGATGGTTGAATTGTCCATACTTTTTGCCCACCCACATTGTACGCATTTAATTGATCGAGCTGGCTATTTGTTTGCACATCATCTCTAAAGCCAATGTCAACCCTAAAATTAATGTCGTTTTCAAGAACTTTAATCCTTGTAAAAGGAATTCTAAATGGCAATTTTAATCCTTTTTTACGCCATGCGATACCTACCAGCCATTCGGTACTATTCACTTCGCTTAGTTGAAAATCAATAAGGCTCAAACTAAGTTGTCGCATTTTCTTATATTCTAGCCGTAGGGAAATTTGATTAACCGTTGTTAGGTCCACACCGGCTAATGGACTAAATTGTTCTTGAATGCTAATGTTGGGTAAGAGATAGAATGGTACATAGTTGCCGCTGATAGGGTCTATAAATGAAGGGCTACCAATTCTTAATGGGTCGTAAAAGTTGAGTAAGCTCGAATAACTATTCATACTCAAGCTACCTTGGTAAGCGTGTAGGATTGTAAAATTAGAGAATGCTTCAGCCATAAAAGGTATTCTTGTTAATCCGGCATAAGAAATATTCCAATTAGGCAAAGGTAAATAACTGCTAAATGGATTACTGTTGATACTAACAAATGATTCTTTAATTGTTCCTACTTTGTTTGGATCGCGGTTAGAATAGGCAGCGATAAAAGACGGAATAAGTACATTTTGGGCATACTGGCTATATCCTTTTGCGTAGCCACTGGGCGTCATTGGTTTTCCTGAACCAATCCAATATGGATTTTTTTCTGCTAACCTAAGGGATAATGTTTTTCTGTACTCTTGAAAGAGTAAGAAGGTGTTGCTGACCCTGTTAGGATCTACTTTGTTAAAGAGTGTTCCAATAGCGACATAAGAAATGCTGAACCCGCCCCCCGATAAAGGTGCTAAGTGCATATAATTGTTTGCGGTACTGCCTACCATCGTATCTTTAAAAAGCGATTGATAATCTTTACTAAAGGATTGTTGGAGATTGATATCAATAGTTAATTCTCTAACGGGTTCTATGCGCAGGTTAACATCGTATTTTTGTGTGTAGTTTTGTCGAAATAGCTCGTTAAATAAGGAGTCTCGTGTGAATAATCCTTTTGATGCTCTGTTATTTAACCAATTAAAGCTAGGTTGTTGCCCGGCTATAAAATCCCATCCTGGTTGCATACTGGCAAGATTGACACCAAGGACTTGGGTGCTATCGAGCCATCCTGGAATGCGTGTATGAAAAGTTTCGCTGTAATTAATACTGCCCGATTTGAACATCGTGAGGAGGTTGCCTGCAAATCTTTTGCCGGCGTTTAATTGAATGGGCTGATTTCTTTTATCGGTTCTTTTAAGTTTACGAATATATCTTCGCAAGGCACGCCATTTTTTTAGGGCTAATCTTTTTGCTTTGCCAATGAGCTTGTTGCCGTCTTTATCAACAAGGATTTCTTTTTTTGGAGGTAGGACGGGTATGTCAACGCTGGGTGGTGGTGGCAGTGCTGCTCTTAATTTTCGTTCTTTAATGTCCATGTTTTTTTCCTGAATAGCAGTGCGTAGGAATTTTGATTTTTGGTAGATACGGTAAAAATCAACTTGTACGGTGGCTTGTCGTTCTTGACCATTTTCTAAAAAATTACCCAATGATTTAGCTAGTAAACTAGCGGCAATCCATTTGTATTGAATGCCGTAGTTGAGTTGTACATTCATCCAGTCTGTTAAGGGGAATTTACTAAAGGGTAGCGTATAGGTAAGACTTGCTTTGTGGGTGTAAATAATATTTCTTCCGCCGGATAATAACCGGGTTAAAATGGTGTCGCGTTTTTCGCGGGTATTGATAGCACCATAAGGCTCATCAACACGAGCGAAGTTTTCAGCAGTGAAATTAAAGTTTAACGAGCGTGAAAAGTCCCAGTGTAAATTATAAAATCGATTAAAGGTTAGGTATTTGTCGTAAGTAGTATCTACGCGTAATATTTCTTTGTCTGCTGCAACAATTCTGGGAATATAAGTGCCGAATTGTCTGTTGATTTCTGCACGAAAACCGAGTACAGAAGGATACCAATTGAAGTTAAAGTCTCGTATAAGTTGGTACCATGGGTTTTGTTTTTTTAGAATTTTTTTAAAGGGCTCTACGGTTCTAATAGGGGCATTATAGGCATAGGATAGAATAAAATGGTGGGTTACATAATCATTTTTTTGAATAATGGGGTCTGTAATTTGTGTGAGCAAGTAAGCGTAGCTCAAGGCTATGTTGCTTGGGTTCCAAAAATGACTTTTGCCACGCGGTAGCAATCCAACATTTGTAAGGCTGAGTGTTGTAATGGTTTGTTGCGTAAGTGCAATGCGGCGAATAGAATCTCGTTGTTCTTTAGAAGTAGCTTGTGCTAATTGATATTTCAGTTTAATATCTTGATCATAAGGGTCGTATTCTGGTGTTTTGACCGTACGGCTAACACTTCCGTAAAATGGAATGTTTAGACCGAGTTGTCGGGGTAAAAGTCGAGAAATGTTGAGTGATAGTCCAGCATCAATTTGATAAAAACTATTGCGTGCTCGGTCATTTACTTTTTGGTCGATACTGCCCCAGCCAACAGAGTAGGTGTTACCAGATACCGATAGCAATCCTAAATCTGCTAGTTGCAGATCAACCCTACCGAGTGCTGCCCAGCCACCTTTTTCGTTTAATCCGGATAGCCTAAGCTCGTTTACCCATACTTCGCTATTTAAAGTAGCATTGGATTGGTTGTTGTTTTGTACCCCAACGAGTATCCCGTAAACTTGTCCTAAATTGGGATTACCATATACGGCAAATGTTTTGTTACCGATTACTTCACTATAATATTTTGTGCTAGACAAACCGGCCGCATTTCTACGGAGTTTTAAGTTGACTAATTCTGGCAGGGAGAAATCGAGATTGTTTTCTGTAGGCCACACCGTTGTAGAACCTGCCTGATAATTAGTGCCGGGTGGGGTAACTTTTAAGGGGACACGAATTTCATAATAATTAGTTAGAAAATCTTGACCAATGCGCACAACAGCTACCATATCGCCATCTTGTATAGGGGTTTGGTTAATAACACTTTCTGCATGGATAAACATAGACATTTGACTGTATTGACGGAGGTCAAGGTTTACTGTTTTAAGAACTGCTCGGGCATCGCCGGGTGCAAGGTTTCTAAGTCGCAAGGACATGGATTGTTCATTTTCTAATAAGTTTACGCCGTTTGTGCTCGTAATACCTACGCGTTCAACGCCTGGTGGTAATACATAGTTTACCGGTGATCGGTTGCTGTTTTCAATAAGATTCACTCCTACAATATCTAAAGTGGTATTTGTATTGGTAGGAAGTGGTTTATATGCACCAGAAGTATCAACTGAAAAGGTAAAGTTGCGCCAGCTATTTCTAACTAAACTGAGCTCCGCAAAGCGTAATACTGTTGAATCACTAAAGCCGGTCATGTACATGCGGATATGTCTCATATTTCTAAAGTCTGACACTGTTCCTATTTTACTTGTATAGCTTGTGATAGGTATTCTAAAGACATACCAATTCTCAGATTTAGAAGTACCATCGGCTGCGGTATAAATAACGGTTCTTTTGTCGGTAACGAAAGGTGTTACGCCAACAGACATGTTAGGGGATAGGTCAACTTCATATTCATAGAATTGATCTACTTGATTCAGAACACCGTCGCCATCTATATCTTCATCATCAGGAAATAAGGTAGCTGCCGGGGTTAGTTGCCCATTAGCTGTACTAACGGGTGAGTTACCATCTGTATTATTGTGATATTTGTATCGAGCAATAATATCAGCATTTTCGTTATCATATCGTTGATCGCGGTACCATACATAATCGTCATTTGAAGGGTCGATACTTCTTTCTTTATATACTTTTGAATTAGTACCAAATCGGTACGAGAGTGAGTCGAGGAAATCTCTAAATTTTATTCTTTCTTCTTCATCGCTCAGCCCATCAAACCCAACATCTTGGTAGGGTCTGTCGGCTGGATTATTACTAAATGAACGGGATGCGGCTATCGGATTTAAAGGTACTTTACCCCATTTGGTATTATTATCTACTAATGCTGGAATTGTTGGTGTTGGTAGTCCTTGTTCATAAGAGCGTTTGCCGTCTTTAAGAATATCCTCATTAATGAGTCCCATGTCAATATATAGTTTGCCACCATTACTATTGGGATTTGTTACAAAAGGGTCTTGTACATAAAACTCAACATATTGGATATTATTTGTTTCAAAATCGGTTTGCGGTAAAGCACGCATCACCCCGCCCCATTTAGTAGTGGGGTTTATAAATTGTCCATTGGCATTAATTTCATTAGGATTGCTTACATAGTTGTAGGGACCGGGATCTTTAGGAAAATAAGCCATATCAAATGTTTGTGTTAATACACTGGCGGGCTGAATGGTTTCTTGTGGATATATTTCTTGTGTGAGGATCTGACGGGTACGGGGGTCGCTGAGTGCTTTTAAATTGTTACGAAGAGGGTTGTTTACATTAGTTCTGTCTTGTAATATTGGTTCAATGGCATATACTGATAACCGTGCTCTATTATATCCGTACGGGAGTGAATCCATCAATTGTGATTCGGGAAATTGGTTAGGAGTAGAAGATATAGACCACGATGTGTAAGGGAATCGTAAGTCGATGCTACTGGTTGCTGCTTCAAAATCATCTATATATACTTGTCCTTTATTGCCTTTCCCAATTTGTGAAGCATGTCCTGGCTTTAAAAAAGCAATTTCACCAAATGATGAAATGGTACTAGTGGTAGTGCTTGAGTAAAAAGGCAACTTGTTCAGCCATCTTGTGAGAAAGGGTAGCGGGGCTTTGTAGTTAAAGTCCAATCCATAAATGGTATTGCTGATGGGGTCATCACCGTAGTTTAGTTTATTAAAATAAGGTCTTTCAGAAAGTTTAGCAATCGTGGCACCAACAACTAAGTTTTTATTAAAAAGGTAATCTATTCGTAAAGCCATGAATGTTTTTTGCTGTGTTCCAAAGCTATTGTTGTTTTCAAAACTAGCACTAACTGGTACGCCTGATGCCAGAATATTTTGGTTAACAATTTTTACCGTTCCTAAATTATAGTCAACGATAAAGTCGACGCCTTCTACGAGTGGTTGCCCACCAGCTGTAACTTTTACGCTACCAGGCGGCACATTAAATGCACCTAAATAAATTTCACTGCCACCGCTACCGCGCACCTGTCCGCGCATTTGAAATCTGTCCACATTGGCAAAGGTTTTTGCAATGGCTTTAATAGAGTCGTATAATTGGTAATAAACATAATTATTAGAAACATTTGATGGAATATTGCTAAAAGCGAGCCTATTTAGATCCCGCCCAAATGGTTCAAGTACAGGGACAACAATTCTACCTAATGAAGAGATATACGTGAAGCTGTCAACCAAATCATAAATTCCGTCCGGCTGCGGGTCCCCATTTCTGTTTAATCGATCGGCACCAAGAATGCTAATGAGCGGTTTACCTTCAACAGAAGGACTGGATACAGGGAGGTATCTTTTTGTGCCACCATCTGGCTGATTGTATAAAAAGTCTAAAAAGAAATCAGTTTTTTGAATAGCCCCTACATCTAAGGAATAAACATTTTTCATCATGAGACCCCATAGTTGCCGATTCGGATAAGTACTGTTGGGTGGTCGTTGTGATGTTGCTTTGAGCATTTTAAGGAACAATACTTTTTGCACACCGCTCATACTATCATTCGGCACTTCATTTGAAAATTCCCCTACTTGATACACTTTACCGTTAACAGTATATTGAAAAGCTACGGCTAAAACATCATTCGCTTGTACCTGTGCATTTAATGCAATAAATCCAGCCTTGGTATTGATAAAATATTCACTTGGCGATAAAAGGCGGGCATATACTTGTTCATAATCATCTACGGCATTAAGGCCTCGTGCTTGTAAATTCGCAATTACAAAATTTAAACTTCTATTATTGGTGTTGCCTATTAAAAAATTGTAGAGATTGTTAGCACCATTGGCCGGTAACGGATTATTAGTAAGCGGTTGATTTTGTTGATTTTGTGGTGTTATTTCACCTAAATCGGTTAGGGCTACAATGGGACGAGCCCCGGCTGATGAGAGACCAATTCTATTGGTTACCCATACTTCTATTCTTTGAATTTGCACCAAAGAGTTAACGATGGGTAAGCTACTCATCGTGTTATTAAATGTTTGCTTAAAATATTGTGCTAATAGAAAATTTCTATTCTCATCGTAGTCATTCAAGGATTTGTTAATGGGAACAACCGCGTTGCCACCTTGTAAATTTAGATTTTGTGTTTGGGATCGTTGATTAGCAATAGTACCGCTGATAAACAGTCGCCCCAATTGTATTTGACTGCTAATCCCAAATAAACTTTGTATAGAAGGAATGAGCGTGCCTTTCGACTGCCAAGAAATATTCCCGGCTTTAATATATTTGATTAGTTCTTCTTTAGTGCCTTGATAATCTACCTTAATTTGATTTTCAAAATCAAAATTAGCTAAGGTATTGTAGTTGATGGGCATTTTCAATTTTTCACCCACTTGTACATTCGCTTGGATATTCGAGTTGAAATTAAAATTGAAGCCACCGGTTCTACGAGCCCGCTCTGGTAGAATCGGGTTTTTAACATATTGTCCCACATACCCCATGGTCATATCAATTGTACCTTGTAGTTGAAACTTAAATCTGAAGCCGTCAGGTGATAACCCAAATAGTCTGTTAAAAAAACGATCGTACATTCTTGGTTGCGGTCTTTTAATAGTACGATTGAGTAAGGAAAGATTTCTTGCCCGTTCTTTAAAATAATCCTCTTCGTCTTTGCGATTCTGCCAATTTAAAAATTCGGCATAAGAAAAAGTTGTGGGTGTTCGGTACAAAGAGTTCCCTATTTTTTCTGTAAGATCATACCGTTTTGTTTTAGGGTTGTATTCAATATAAGACTGCACGATATTCGTGTCTAGTAAATCAAATGAGCTAATTGTTTTATGAGGATATAACCCTAAGTAGTGATCGGTAATTTTATAATGCAAGAGGCTATCGTAGCTCATAAGCTTACGATAGTTCTGTGCTTCAGTTTTTGCAATGCAAAAAAAGATAGCACAAAAAATGATCAAAATATGGATGCCACATTTCCGCACATCAAAAACAATTAAATTTTTTGCAAAGCTATTTTTATTAAATCTTGTATGCTTATATCAGGATTTTCTTTCAAACACAAGGATACCGATTTTTCAGCAGTAGGTTTTGGTATTCCTAAATTGACCAAGGCAGCAACGGCGTCTTGTTGCACATTAAAATTACTTGGAATACTCGTGTTAATTGTAGATGACCATTTGCTCAGCTTATCTTTTAATTCTAATACTAATCGTTCAGCTGTTTTTTTGCCAATACCTTTAATGTTTTCTAATTTATTCGTTTGCTGATGAACAATGGCTTGTACAATGTCACCTGAAGGCATGCCCGATAACATTAATCTTGCCGTGCTAGCACCCACCCCCGATACACTAATAAGGTGCAGGAATAACTCTTTCTCTTCTAAAGTTGCAAAGCCATAAAGCAGATGGCTGTTTTCAGTAATATGCAGATGGCAATAGAGTGTACCTTTGTCTTGATGTAGAATAGCGTCATAAGTCTGTGTGCTAATTAACACTTCGTATCCAACCCCATGAACATTAACAACTACTCTACCCATAGTTTTATGGGCGTATTCTCCTTGTAGAAAGAATATCATTTGTTTTTCATTTTTTTAATAAAGATGTAAGCAATATAAGTAATTAAAATTGTGTTTTTTAAAATGAACTATAAGTTTTGTATAGGGATGTATGAATGTTTTTTGTTCTGCTGATAGGTGTTTTTAGCCGGACGGATTGATGTGAATAATTGGGTTCTATGACGAAAAGGATGGTAAAATATTAAAAAATTGTTGTTTTTTTTTAATGACAATTTGCTGTTTTATCGGTTATTTCGGCTATATGTCCCATGATAATCAAAATGAAATTGAGCTAAGTTACCCACTCATTTCTTAAGAGAGCCAGATTGTAATTGGCTAACTCGGCAATAAATTTATAGACAGTTTTGCAAAAGTGCCACATCAAGCGGTAGGTATCATGTGCGTCCGTTTATAAATGTTCCTACAAAGTGGCTAAATCATTTTTTAAGCCCACAAACATCTAACATTTTACACACCCTTTTCATCATAAAGCCTAAATTTTGTTTGTTATATGATCTATATTATAATTTATGAATTTGTATAATGACCACTATTAAATAATAGATAATCAAGTATCTTACAATAAAATTAGATAATAAGGACGCTTTATGACCAAGCAAGATAAAATAACAAAACTTATTACATATTTCTCTGCAATATCCCCCAATCCGCAAACCGAGTTAATATATAACACACCCTTTGAATTACTTATAGCCGTTATTTTATCGGCACAATGTACAGACAAACGTGTGAACATGGTTACGCCTGTTTTATTTAATCAATTTAGCACACCAGAATTGTTGTCTCAAGCTAATTTTAAGGATGTTTTTGAGATCATCAAAAGCATATCTTATCCCAATAACAAAGCAAAATATATCATTGCTACGGCTACACTTTTAGTAGGTAATCATCAATCACAAGTTCCGCTGAATAGAGAAGAATTAATAAAATTACCGGGGGTTGGCAGAAAAACAGCCAATGTTATCACCAGCGTTTTGGATAGCCAACCAAACATGGCGGTTGATACGCATGTATTTAGAGTTTCAACAAGATTAGGATTGGTTAAAGACGCCCATACACCTTTAGCCGTTGAACAACAATTAGTAAAGCTCATTCCTAAAGAAATTATTCATCATGCACATCATTGGCTTATATTACACGGTCGGTATGTATGCAAGGCTAAAAATCCTGATTGTTTTCATTGCGGACTTCAAGATATGTGTACTTTTTTTAAACAATCGAAGAATAAATAATAGACTAAGAAGAATTTTTAGTCTAATGCAATCGGACATTTTTTTTTAACGCACAAAAAATGTATGAATATGATAGTGCAGGGCTACTAAAAAAAGATTGCTGATAAAATTATTTATATGTTATTTTTATTGTACTCTTACATTTATCTTAATAACATGATGCTATTTATAAACAAACGAATATGGCTATCTTTTGCCTATGTATTTTTTATTGTACTACATTGCTTTGGTCAAAGCTACGAGTATTCAGGTCAGCCAAACAATGCTGATTATGCTCAAAGTAAAAGTAAACAAAACAAAAAACATCATGGGTTAATTATCCCCTTCCAAGTAGGCATATCCTATGGTTATTTATCTTATAATCAAATTGCACCAAGAACCATATTTGCGGCATCATCATCAAATATTTATGGACAACCCGTCTTTATCAATTATTTTAATTTGGGTGTAATTGGCATTTCTGGAAGATTTGTGTTATTAAAACATGTTAAATTTGGTTTAGATATTACTTACGAAAACATACGGGCGGATATTCAAGATGATGTTACAAAAGTCATTGTCGGTAAGCAAACACATCAATTAATAACCATTATGCCCAGAATGGATGCTATTTGGTATTCTAAAAAATGGGTGCGTCTTTACAGTACGATGTCCGCTGGTGTAGCAATTGATTTAGAAAAGACAAAAATAACCCCCAGTAATGCTTCTTCTATCAGTACCCTTACCAGACTAGCAGGACAGTTATCACCGTTGGGACTTGAAATCGGTAAAAAATTTTCAGGAACGTTAGAGTTAGGTTATGGTTACAAAGGTGTTGTAAATGTTGGGTTTAGATATGAATTGTAAGTCATGATTTTGAGCAGATATTGTTTGCAATTATCTATTATTCATTTGGCTCTATGACCAAATGAGCGGGTAACTTAGGTCAATTTCATATTCATTACCATTGAGCATATAGTTGCAAGGCCTCACAGGAATAGCCTTGCAAAATAAAGCGAGCAAAAAGTACCTATCGAAAATGAGCAGATGCGAATATATCAAAGAAAGCAAGTGGTAGCGATATTAAAAATGTAAAGAAGCAAGCCGGTTAAATTTAATCGCTTTTTATATATCCGACATCACTCATTTTCGATAACGATATTTAAGGTAGAGACGAGGTATGCTTCGTCTCTACGGCAGGCTTGATTTTTTCTTTTGTATCAAGACAAAAGAAAGAAAAATGACATTGTCAAAATAAAAATTCCTGTTTTAAGGGGCAATTAATGAACCATTAATCATTCAACATTAACCATTAAACATTATTAAGTCCGCCCTTTTTGTCATAGAACCAACATTAATTAAGCCCATTCAATTCGTCATAGACCAAAAAATGATTTGGCTTTTTTTCGCTCAATTTCTCTTTTGCAAACAAAATATAATAATTACATTTGCAGTTTTAAAACTTATCGATCTGTGAAAAAAAGTTACGCTTTTATTTTTGTTCTTTCTTTAATACTTTTGGATCAGTTACTAAAATTTTACATTAAACTTAATTACTTGCCTGGTGAAACGCACGCTGTTTTGGGTAATTGGTTTAAATTACAATTTGTTGAAAATGAAGGTATGGCCTGGGGCTGGAAATATGGCGGTGATGTTGGTAAATTGATACTGACATTGTTTAGGCTCATTGCTGTTATTGTAGGTTTTTTTGTAGTCAACCATTTTTTTAAAAAACAATACCATACAGGACTTATAATTTGTGTCTGTCTAGTTTATGCAGGAGCTATTGGTAATTTAATTGATAGCATGTTCTATGGACTTATTTTTGATGCAACTTATAACCCTGATTTTTATACACAGTATAGTGTTCATGCCCACGCATTTACAGGTCATGGTTATGCAGGACTTTTTTACGGAAAGGTTGTTGATATGCTTTATTTCCCAATAATTGATGCCAAATTCCCCAATTGGTTACCACTGGTAGGTGGTGAGCCATTTGAATTTTTTAGCCCGGTTTTTAATATTGCCGACTCGTGCATATCAGTAGGCGTTATTCTTATTTTTATTTTTCAGAAAAAATTTTTTAGTTCAAAAAAGTGAACTTGAAAAATAATATTTTGGCTCGTTATACAAATTTATGAGGCTAAAATAAAAATTCCCCTCTTAGACAAGGGGGGAAGGTTTTTATTAAAATGAAAAACAAACAAATTCTTTGCCGATAGGCTTATTTTATATCTTATTCAATTTAGTATTTTATTTCTTGTTAAAAAAATATTTTTTTACATTTTTTTTAACAAAAAATAAGTTTGCGTTGTATGTGCGTTTTTTTTGTACAATATAGTATGGTTGACGGCTATATTGAATGGCAGAACCACTTTAGCTGTTGTTTCAAGGAATTCCATTGTTATCCTAAAGGGAATTCCATTGTTATCCTAAAGGATATTTGGAAGGATATTTGGGTGACATTTTACGCCTCGGATAAAATGCTGTAAAGCTATGGAAAGAGTCCCAGTAGTTCATAACTCTTATATATTTTTTGTATGCCATTATAGAAGGCTATTGTACGAAAATCCAATGGGTGTATTTTTTTTGCTATTTTGGTAACGGTATCTAAAAGTTCTTGGGCACCTGCATTCATAGAACTTTCTAGCCCACTGTAAACTAAATCTACTTCATCAGGACCAGATAAAAGCAATTCTTTATTGACATCACTAAATTTTTCCTTAACGACTGTTTCAATACTATCAATCATTAGTGTATTGTGGTATTCGGTATATTTTTTTTCTAAACGACCATGTCTTACATGACTTAAATTTTTAAGCCATTCAAAATAAGATACAACAACCCCCCCGGCGTTCAAATAAATATCTGGAATAATCAATACACCTTTTTTTAACAAAATTGCGTCTGCATCAATAGTAAGAGGACCATTAGCTGCCTCAGCTATAATTTTAGCCTGAATTCTATCAGCATTGTCTTTATGAATAACATTTTCTAGTGCCGCAGGAATAAGAATGTCGCAAGGCAATTCTAAAGCTAAAGCACTATCTGTTATATTTTTGGCACCGGGGAAATTTAATAAACTACCCGTTCTTTTTCTAAAATCAAATACTTCTTCTACATCTAAACCAAGTTCATTAACAATAGCACCTTCTTTTTCTATTAGTGCTACAATAATCCCTCCTCCATCACTACAATACTTAGCAGTATGAAAGCCTACATTTCCAAGTCCTTGTACAATTATTTTTTTGTTTCTAATGCCTTCGGTTATTTTTAATTGATCGATAATGTATTCCTGTTCCAACATATACTTGATACCATAATAAACTCCTAAGCCGGTAGCTTCTTTTCTGCCTCTAACCCCTCCAAGCTCAATGGGTTTACCCGTAACAGAAGCCCGTGCATTAGGATCAGAGTGATTAAAAGATTCGTAGGTGTCAACAATCCATGCCATTTCTTTTTCACCACTGCCATAATCGGGGGCAGGAACATCTGTACCGGGTCCAATAAAGTTCTTTTTAATAAGTTCATAAGTATAGCGTCTCATTATTTTTTCACGCTCATACTCGGAATAATTGCTGGGGTTAATTTTGATTCCCCCTTTTGCACCACCAAAAGGAACATTTAGTAGTGCACATTTATAAGTCATTAAAGATGCTAAAGCCATAACTTCATCTTGATTAACATTTATATCTAAACGAATGCCCCCTTTACACGGTAATTTGTGATGAGAATGTTGTACCCGGTACCCTTCTATAACCTCAATGGTGCCATTATCCCTTTTTAAAGGAAAATTAATTTTTAAAGCATTATTGCACTCCTTAATCTGTCTTATTATATCTTGTTTCCAATCAGGATTTAGTTTTGATGCTTTTTCAAAACTCATGTTGACATTGTTGCAAAAATTATATTCTTTTGTCATAAACTTTTTTTTAATTCTAGTTTTTTTACTTAGCCTTTTTAAAGTTAATAAAAAATATAGGTAATAAACTAAAAAAATATAGTTCAACATGCTAAGGGTAATGGTATATTCTTAGGGTTGAGGCAGTATTTCAGACAGCTTATTTTAGTTAGAACGATCGTAAGGGATAAGACATACAATACCTGATTTTTTAATATTATTTTTTTTGAAAGCAATTATTTTTTTATATATTTACGACCTTATTAATTAAAACTAAACTTAAGGCCATGATTAAACTGCAAACAATTGGACATTTGGGTAAGGATGCTGTGCTCGGTACCTACCAGGATCGTAAAGTTTTAAACTTTACACTTGCATCTACTGAAAGGTATAAAGATCAACAAGGTACCCTACAAGAAAGAACTACTTGGTTGGACTGTTCTTACTGGGTATCCAGCGATGCTTTGTTACCGTATCTCAAAAAGGGTAAACAGGTTTTCATTGAAGGACGACCCGAGCTAAAAACTTACACTACTAAAGAAGGAAAGCAAGGTGCATCTCTTCATGTTAACATTTTTAACTTGCAATTATTAGGCGGTGCAAACAAATTAGAGCAGGACAAACTAGAAGAAGCCGTGGCTAATGATGAAACAGCATCTTTAGAGGATAAATTACCATTCTAATTCTAGTAATGGTCTAAATTCCTTTAAGGGCACACAACAAGAATTAACTGTTTCATAAAAACAGTTAATTCTTTTTTCGTAAGATGAGCGAAAGTCTTTAAACGCACTATATTTTTTAATACGCACATTCATATACAGTTTCTGTCTTGTTGCGATCTACCTCATATACAGTTTCTGTCTTGTTGCGATCTACCTAGTAGGTTTGCATAATCTCATCAAATCAAGATAAAAAACTATATTTGAAGAGTCATAATTTTACTTAAAAAATGCAGTATAAAACTAATCATATTATCATCAACGGTGATTGTCGGCAAATGGACAATATTGCTGATAAAACTGTTCATTTAGTTGTTACATCTCCGCCCTATTGGCAACTAAAAGATTATGGAACAGATAACCAAATTGGCTTTCACGATGATTATGAAACATATATTAATCATTTGAATTTAACTTGGCAAGAATGCTATCGGGTTTTGCATGATGGTTGCAGACTGTGTGTAAACATTGGTGATCAATTTGCTCGTTCAACATATTACGGTCGTTATAAAATTATCCCCATTCATGCTGAAATAATAAAATTTTGTGAAATGATTGGGTTTGATTTTATGGGGCAAATAATATGGCAAAAAACTACCACCATGAACACAAGTGGTGGAGCAAGTATTATGGGTAGCTTCCCTAATCCAAGAAACGGAATTGTAAAACTTGATTTTGAATATATTTTGCTTTTTAAAAAACAAGGAATGGCACCAAAGCCTACAAATGAACAGAAAAATCAGTCCGTTATGAGTAACGAAGATTGGAATACTTATTTTAATGGGCATTGGTATTTTGGTGGTACAAAGCAAGATAAACATTTGGCAATGTTCCCAGAAGAATTACCTTATCGTTTAATTCGTATGTTTTCATTCCCTAAAGAAACAGTTTTAGATCCATTTATGGGTAGCGGAACGACTGCTTTAGCATCGAGGAAACTCAACAGAAACTCAATTGGCTACGAAATAAATCCTGCCTTTATTCCAATTATTCAGAGTAAGATTGGACAAAACGATATTTTATCAAGTGTATCTATAGAAGTTATTAAACAAACAATTCCCTTAAATGACTTTACAGAAAAAATAAATTCTTTACCCTATCTATTTATTGACACACATAAATTGAACAAAAAAATAGATGTAAAGAAAATTCAATATGGCTCTAAAATTGACGCTAATAGCACAGGGACTCGAGAAGAATATTTTTCTGTCAAAGAAATTATTAGTCCCGAATTAATAAAACTGAGCAATGATTTAACGATTCGATTGATTGGGATAAAACAAAATGCCTTAATAAACGGAAAAGCAAACGAGTATCTTACAAATAAATTAAAAGGTAAAAAAGTATTTTTTAGATACGACCAACAAAAGCATGATCAAGATCATAATTTATTAGTATATCTCTATTTAGAAAACAAAACTTTTATAAATGCACATTTGTTAAAAGAAAATTTAGCATTCGTTGACAACACGGTTGATTTTAAATACAAAAAAAAATTTAACGCAATATTGAATGGCTAAAAAATACTCTATGGAATTTGGCAAGAAAGAAAAAGTATTAAACTATGCTTGTCAAACCTATCAACTTTCAAGACCCAATAAAGTCGGTGCCGTAATGGCACTCATTAGAGCATGCCAACCTAAAGGTATAGAAGAATGGGAAAAATGGTATTTTGAAAATGCACATACGGAAGGTAAACACAATGTCAAAATAACAAAAGATAGCTTAGAAGAACTTGCCGAAAGACTTTACGAAAAAATTACAACCATAGTAATCCCCGAATGGCAAGAAGCATTTAATGCCCTTACTAAACAAGACTGTTACGATTACATTTATAACTTGACAATCAACCGAACCTTTGACGGTTATCTGAGAGAAAAGTCAGTTGTACATGATGGATTAGCTAAAGAGTTTCCAAACATAAAATTTGAGGAAAGTACGGCAGAAATAGATCACGCTGGAGACATCGACTATCTGGGTATCGTGAAAGAAGGCATTGCTTTTGGTATTCAAATTAAACCTGTTACCGCACAGGCCAATTTCGGCAATTATAAACCAAGTGAAAGAATGCAATACAGTTTTAAAAATTTTACCGATGACTTCAAAGGCAATGTTTTTATAATTTTCAGCTTGTCCGGAGAAATTGCCAACAAACAAGTTATTGATGATATTAAAAGGGAAATTGTAAGACTGCAATAAAATAATGGGGGCTAAAAAATCATCTTTGTTGAGAATCTAATTAGAAGGGCTAAATTATTTTTTTGAGGTGCTAAGATGTTTTAGGGGGAGAGAAAAACATTGTTGTTTTTGTATGGGAATTGTTCTTTTGTCTAAATCATGGATTACACAGATTTTACCAATAGCCCCCAGATAAATCAGGGCTATTGATTTTTTTCCATCAATTGCCTCCATATTTATCCGGAGGTCAAATAAATTTAATAATAAAAGTAGAGACGCTGCATGTAGCGTCTCTACTTTTATGACAACTATTCTGTGGCTGAAATTATAGCGTTTAATGGTTGGCACCCCCAATATCACAAAATAAAAAAATAACCCACCTATTTCGTTAGAGAGCCCTTTTCACTCTCTAACATTAAATCCTACTTCTTTTAGCACATCAAAAAATGATTTAGCCGATTTTATTTTTTTGGCAAAATCATTTTTTTGAGCTATAAAAAATGTATATTGATTATCCTATCAAAAATAGCCTACAATGTTGTAAATTGTAAGGATACATTTAATTCACTATCGTACATAATGATAATCTTATGATTAGAAAATTACTATTATTGTTTTTGTTCTTTCCTCTATTCTCTTTAGCACAACAGCAAGTAACCACAGAAGACAATGTTGAGTCATCAACAAATGATCAGCGTACTGTTAGTCCTAAAAAAACTAAAAAGTCATCGGCTAAAAAATCAAATGTTTCTACCGTAGATAATACAGCAAATGACGGTAGTATATCAGTTTCCGATAATGATAATAATGGTTCAGCAGAACAACCAGCTCCTAAAGGAAAAAAAGGTAAAAAGAAAGTAGCAGTGGACAATAGCAGTGATGCTATCACAACAAACGATAATAATACGGGCAACGACAATTCAGATGCCGTAGCAAGTGAACCAGCTCCTAAAGGAAAAAAAGGTAAAAAGAAAGTAGCAGTGGACAATAGCAG
>JASGCP010000010.1:0-14706 GCA_030053995.1 Phycisphaerales bacterium | reverse complement strand
TGATGCTACTCCAACAGATGATAATTCTAATTCTGCAACTGCTAACTCGGACGATGATATACAACATGAAAGTGATGGGATTGACGGAAGTGTTCGAATGAAGCACAAAGACAAGGATACTCTGCCAACGGCTCGTAATTCTATAAAAGTTAATCTTACTTCGGCGGTATTTAGTAATATTTATTTAACCTATGAACGAAAATTCAATAAACACTGGGGTTTCTTACTTGGTGGACGTTATATGCCAACACAGAGTCTACAAAAATTATTTCCTTTCTCTTTAATTAGTGCTCTAAAAAATATTAGCATTAATGGAGGCAATTTTAGTTTTTCAACAAGTAAGATTAATGTTACAGCGTGGCAGGTAACGCCAGAGATAAGATATTACTTTGGTAAAGGCTACCAAAGAGGATTCTATTTAGGTGCTTATGCTCGATATACCAATTATAGTCTCGCCATCCCTACTCAATTTTCATTTGTTGAAACAAATTATAACCTTAAAGCAAATTACAACCTTAGCTTTAGTGGTAAAATATCATCATATACGGGCGGGTTAGTATTTGGTATTCAATACCCCATAACAAAATGGCTAGAAATTGATGTTTGGCTTTTAGGTGTTAGCATTGGTAGTTTTGATAAACTTAGCTTTACTGGGAGCGTTCCTGCACTAGATAGTACGGGTAGAGGTTTTATAAGTGATTTTACAGGTAAAATACCTTCTAAATTAGCTTTGTGGAAATCGAATGTTAGCACAACGCAAACAGCATCTACTACTACTATTAATGCCCAATTTTCTGGACCGGCCGTTGGTATTAGGGGCATTGGCATTAACTTAGGGTTTAAATTCTAAACGCAATTGAATTAATTAAGTAGTTGCTGTATGCACGATATTCGCCAAGATTGTTGAATTGCTAAAGGAATAATAATCGATATGATTGCATTAACAATATTAGGTTCTAACGCTGCTTATCCTTCGCTTTTTAGAAAGCCAACCGCACAAATCGTATCAATATCAGAGGATATCTTTCTTATAGATTGTGGTGAATGTACCCAGTGGCAAATGCTTCAATTTAAAATTAGAAAAAATAAAATTAAACACATTTTCATTTCTCATTTGCATGGCGATCACTATTTTGGACTAATTGGATTATTAACGAGCTTTTCACTGCATCACCGAACGGATCCTATCTATATTTATGCACCGCCATCTTTATGTGCTATAATTTGTTGTCAAATAAAAGCAAGTAATACTAATTTTAGTTATTCGCTATTTGTTTATACGATCACTAATGCTACAACTTTACTTGAGACTAATTATACCACTATTACTTGTTTCCCAATGGACCATAAAATACCCTGTTGGGGATTCCGTTTTTTCGAGAAAAAAAATAGTCGAAAAATTAATCCGGATAAAATACGGACATATAATATCCCATTTTCGTTTTATCCGAATCTTCAAAGAGGGGAAGATTATAGAGCTACTAATGGTACAATCATTAAAAATGAATGGGTAACTTTACCAAATAGTTCATCCCATTCATATTCATTTTGTGGTGATACGCGTTATACTGAATCCATTATACCTTTTGTGGAGCATAGTGATGTACTGTACCATGAGAGCACCTATTTGCATAATGAAATAACGAAAGCATATAATCGATATCACAGTACTGCTGTCCAGGCAGCAAAAATTGCACAATTAAGTCAATCTAAAAAGCTGTTAATAGGACACTTTAGCAATGTGTTTGATCAAGTTGATTTATTTGAAACTGAAGCTAAAACAATATTTCAAAATGCAGAAGCGGTAAAAGAAGGAACAACTTATTTAATTGATTGAAATAAGTTGATTGTTTCTATGACGAAAAGGGTTGGTAAGTTATCTTAATTGCATATTGATTACCATTAAGCATATAGCTGCAATGCCCTAAGCGGAAGGGCGTTGCAAAACAATGCGAACAAAGTGCCCATCGAAAATGGGTGGAGGTGAATATAAGTAGAGACGAGGCATGACCTCGTCTCTACGGCAGGCTTCTTTCTTTTGTAACAAGATAAAAGAAAGAAAAATAACATTATAAAAATACCAAATTGTCGGTTTAAAAACCATCTAATTTCTAACATTTTACCCACTCAATTCGTCATAGAACCTATTGGTTATAGAAAGTTCTTGTTCTATTTACTTTTAAGTCCCTCAAAATAGGACTCTTAGGCGTAATTGATATACTAAATGAGCGATAGATACCTACCGGAGTAAGCGTAATATTCATCTGCCAACAATGTAGGTCTCGAGAAATAGTCATGGACAACGATTGAATTTTTCGAGATATAAAATCAAAATAAGTACTACCGCTCACCTTCCATTTTTTAGTAATAGTAATATCCCCCTGAGCATTCAAGCTAGAAGTAATAACAGGTAAAAACTTACCTAGTCCTGGGTTAAAAGCCCTAGAATAATTTAATGAGTATGAAAGATTTATTTGCCAAGGAATATTAAAATCCACATAAAGATGAGGCAATGAATGATAATAATCCAATTGTTTTTGCTCTTCAGGATCCAAATAACGTGTAACAGATGATGTAGGGGGGGCCACCGCTAACGAATCTTTTTTCTTTTTATTGGTTGGATTTTTTCCCCCTTGAAAAGAAGTCGATAGCGATATAGTTGCTTGGGTGATACTACCAATACTAAATTTATTTCCAGTACCTGCTGCCCAAGCATATTTAGCCGTTCTAAAACCGGATTGATTATAACTATAAGGATCTAAAGTAGCATTTGTTGATATATTAACTTTGTTATTTAAAATATTACCGCGTGCATACAAATTAATGGGCGACAAATTTTGGCTATCGGCTACAAGATTATAACTACCAGAAAAACCAAACCCGTCTAATATTCTAATTTTTTTCGTACTACCTTTTGCGGTATCACCTTTTACTTTTACTTTTATTTCTAGATTATTATCCACCTGAAAATTAAGACCCGCAAAAGTTTGATTAGAATAATTACCACCAACAGCACCACCTTGATATTGAGAGAATTCTTGAAAATTACCAAAAGTATCAATTTGCGTCTTGTAATAACTATTCTTTACTAAACTGGGCGAGTAGCTAAACCCAACACTCGGATTAATAACATGGCGAATACCTAAAACTGTTTTACCATTAGGATACAGTCCTGTACCGTAAATACGCGTATTAGCCGTTACGCCCATGGTAATTTGGTTAGTTGCATACAGTCCCCTATAAATATTGGTATCTAATTGCCTTGTATTAGGATTCCACTGATATAAAACTTTCTGACCAATCCATGTTTGTTGTGGATTTACCGTTGGTACAAAAATAATAGGACCGGCTGCAACTTGCGGAAAGGTTATCGTTACATTATGAGTAGCACCATATTGTAATTTGTTCGGTAGCGTTTGCCAAGAAAAAGTAGAATCAACAAAAGTTGTTTGATTTAAAAAATTACCAGCATAAGCAAGGCTAAATTTTTCATACCAACGCGGTGTACCTACTGCATTCTTTTTTTGGAAAGGATAAATACTGGGGACACTAATGCTCATCGTTGGTAAATTAATACTAACTTGTCGGGACACACTATTTTGCGAATGGGTAATATTTAGGGAAAGATTAACGCCATTTTGCCAACTTTTGCCAAAGCTGATGGAAGACGACAATTGGTTTTGGTAATTTTGAACAGGATTATTAGGTACATATTGATTATACTTATTACTGCCGAAGTTTACATTAGCACTAAATGTTACACCTGGAAGTGCCTTCGTATCTTGATTATGTGACCATTGAACTAAAAAACTACTACCCGTAGTAAACTCTTGAATATTATTAGGATCAACGCTGGGCGTTGTGTTGAGTAATTTTGTTTTTTGTACAGCAAAGGTTATGTTACCAGTGAAACGGTACCGTTTTACATAAGCACTAGCAACATTGATATTCCACCCACCATAAGTATAAATATTGCCCCAGACCCGTGCATCTATATGGTCATTAATCACTTGATACCACCCTAATCCTTCTAAACCAAGACCTAAGTTAGGTGAAGCCGTAAACTGTGGAAATAAAATTCCTGAATGCCTTTTATTATTGAGCGGAAATAACCCAAAGGGCAAAGCAAATGGCATCGGTACACCTTCTATTTCAAAAGTTGCCGGACCCGTAAACGCATACTTTTCAGTAATCATCTTCATCTTCCTAGCCTTAAAAGCATAATGGGGCGTATCTAAATTACAGGTGGTAAAAGTACCCTTATAAGCATAAACTATATTGGGCGGTTCTCTTTTAAATCGATTGGCATTAACAAACATCTCCCCTTCATTATAAAAGGTGTTTTTACTTAATCCCTTCGAAGTCCGCATATTAAATTTAATAGTATCACTGACCGAATTCGCATTCGCTTGATTAAATAAAGCTTTTCCTAAAGCATCAGGATTCGTGGCTGAATCGGGGGCACCATACGCTGATATTTGTTGTGTACTTTGGTGGTAAATAATTGTACCAGCTTTAATATCTAAATTTTTATAATCAATTTTTGAATTGCCATAAAGCGTAAATACTTGTGTAGGAACAATAAACACTGCTGAATCAGTAGAAGCATAATTAACAACTGCATCCAAACCGCCCTTGGCAAAATTAGTCGTATCTCTTTTTCTATAATTAGAGTCTTGCTTAGTTGAATCGATGATATTAGTTGAATCTAATAAGTACATGTTCGTATCTTTTTTTGCTGTGTTGGTTGAGTCTAACAATACAGCAACCTTCAGGGTTGTGTCTAAAACTTCAGGTTTTTGTGTCGATGGTTTTTTATACTTCTTCTTAGATTTTGATTGAACAGGCTTTTTTAAGTCCTTCGTATTGGTCGTATCTTTATCCTCCCCTGCAAGGTTCGAATATACGGAATGAATGATACTACTTTTTGCCATCCCGCCTGTTGTGCAAGTAAAACACAAGAACAATACAAAAATTGTACTGCCCATTTTACATTTTAATAAATATTGTTCCAATAACTGCATCATAACATAAAAGTAATACCCACTATTCCCTTTATAATATAGTATTTTTATATTACATTGCCTTGAATAAAAGAAATTAGCTTGATTATTTATGATCAAAAAGCTGTTATATGTAGTTTGGGACTGGGGGCGTTGGTATTTGTTTGCTTTTGTTGAAAAAATGCTCTTGTGGCTAACCCCAAAACCACCTGTTAACCGTAACCGCATTTTGATTGTTAAACTTGATAATATAGGAGACTACATTTTATTTAGGAATTATATTTATGCTTTGAAGAATGAATACCCGCATTTTGAAATTACCTTAGTAGGAAATATTCAATGTAGCAAGTTTGTTCGTGCATTAGACCAAGACCTTTTTGTTGCCTGTATTTGGGTTGACATAAAACCATTCTATAAAAATATACTTTATAGAATTAAAAAAATGACTGAAATTATTAAAGTACACTATACTCAATTAATAGTACCAAGGTATTCAACTTATTATCTTTGTGAAGATTCGATTGTTAAAGTTGCTTATGCACAGGAAAAAATAGGTACACATCATCATTGGATTAATATTAATCATCCCTATTTATTTAAAAAAACGGCAACCTATTATACGCGTTTGTATCCTGTTAAATCAATTGCACTATTTGAATACTTGCAGCATCGGCAGTTTATGAACTTTGTGTTTCATAAGGATTTTTCTTTAGTAAAATTATCGCTTGACTTACCATCTACTTTGTCAAAAAAATCCTTGCCCTATTCTTATATTGTTTTTTTTGTAGGTGCAAGTAACACATTGAGAAAGTGGGGGGCTCAAAATTATTGGGCATTAGCCTTACTATGTTACAAACAATTTCAATGTCCTATCGTTTTTTGTGGTGATACGAGCGATTTGAAAAATTTCGAGCCTTACATAGACCTATTCAATGATAATCCAGCTTTAGTAAACTTAATAGGAAAAACAACCATATTAGAATTATTAGCAATTTTAAATAATGCACAATGGGTTGTAACCAATGACACAATGGCTTGTCATGCAGCCGTTGCTATGAATAAAAAAACTTTTGTTATATCGAATGGTATGACAGCACTGGGTAGATTGCTACCTTATCCTAAAGAAATCTCTTCCAATGCAACGGTAATTCTACCAAAGTCTATCGAGTCTAAAATTGATGAAATCGTGCCCATAGTGAATAATCCACTTTTTGATCACACCCAACTACCCAGTATCCAAAGTATTTCGGTACCTGATGTGTTTAACAAATTATTAGAAGTTGTTTGACAACCGTTTTTAAAAACAATATGCTTAAAAAATGTAAATCGGTTATTCTATCAAGGATATAGCATAGTTAATAAGCTATTTTTAGGTACCAATAGCAATAAAAAGGTTCTACGACCAAAAGAGTGGGTAACTTATTTTAATTTTATATTGATTACCATTGAGCATATAGCCGGAATGCCCTCAGAGCAAGGGTGTTACAAAACAAGGCGAACGAAGTGCCCACCGAAAATGGCGAGAGGCGAATATACCAAAGAAAGTGAGTGGTAGCTATAGGATAATAGTAAGAGAATATTGGTAAGCCACAACTAATTAATCATTGATAATGAATGTTTAATTTGTGATGATGCAGTATTTAATAAATTCAATTTCTTAATTCTAAAAAAAAACTTGTTCAGAGAACTACCATTATGATCCGTGTAATCCCCCCCTAATCTGTGTAATCCGTGATTCAAACAAAAGAAATAAAAATTATCGTTTTAAGGTGCAATTGGTTAACAATTAATCATTAAACCATTAACCATTAATTAAGCCCAATCATTTCGTTATAGAGCCCAAAAAATCGATTAAAATTCGCTAAGGTACTTTTTTCAATTATCAAAAAAAGATAATTAGTTTAGGATATAACTTTAAATTGAAATCCTTTTTCAAGAAAGTGTCTGATCATCCTTGGCAATAAATTAAGAATTTTATCCTGTGCTTTTTTGTTATCATGCAAAATAATAATAGAACCATTTTGCGTAAATCGAACAATTCTTTGCCAACATAATTCTGTTGAATTATGGGCATCAAAATCGTAGGGAATAACATCACCTAAAATAATTTTATAAGGATTGTGCAAAGGGTGTGCACCACATAGCAATTTTTTTATTTGGCTATGCTTGAGCAAACCGTAAGGGGGTCTAAATAAATTAGAGGCTTGAACGGTCTCAAACAAAGCCACATTATCTAAAAAATCCTCCGTCTTATTTTTTAAGCCATGAACATGATTAAAAGAATGATTGGCTATTGTATGTTTTTGTTCAACGATCGCCTGGTGCAATTCTTCGTATTTGGCTAAATTATGCCCAACACAGAAAAATGTTGCTTGAACATTATATTGTGCTAAAGTTTTCAAAATAAATGGGGTTAACTCGGTTGTTGGTCCATCATCAAATGTTAAATACAAATAAGGTTGACTCCTATCAAAATTATAAATATACGAAGGGTAAATTATTCGTCTTAAAAACCAATTGGGATGTACTATTTGTAGCATAATTATTTTTAATAACCAAAAGATATGATATGTAGTGGGCGACCTTGATAGGTATATAATTTCCCGTATTTTTTTAGAAATTTATTTTGGGTTACGGTGTCCCTTAAAAGTCGGTTACAGTAAGTCTCAATTACTTCTTTATTTAAACATGATTCCGTATCAAATTCTGAAACAGACTTAATATACGATTCTAATATATTGGGGCACATAAGATTAAAAAGCGTAGGCGTAGCATAAATATCAACGCCAATAATTCTGTCTGAAGTTATGGCTATGAATCCAACTGTTAAGGGATTCATCTTTCCCTGCAATTGTAAAAAATCTTTTTGGTCTTCTTCTATATGTACAATATCGAGGACTTTGTGATAAGGTAGCCAATACGAATAGGTAGGATTGGTTAATTGATAGTCTTTATAATATTGATCAATTGTTTTCCAAACTTCATGTTGATTATGCAGTTCATCAGCATCACGGCGAATCAACATATCGGCAACACCTTTTAAGTGAAAAGGTAGGGGTGTTTTACTCCAGCGTGCTTTTTCAATACAATATACAGGGAATATATTGTTTAATTCATTAGGGGCTAATAAAATACTTTGAGCCAGTATGCGATCTTGTTTACCACCTTTAATAATAGTTCCTGATTGCAGAAATACAAATTCATTTGTTTTGTTGGAAATGCTTACTTGATTAACTTCTGCTGGAATATCTAAAGGGGTACTTGAAAGTTCTACAATACTAACATTACTCTGCTCATATTCTTTTGTACCATTGTGGGTAATAGTCCACGCCTTTACCATTGATAGTTGGTTTAAATCCTGATCTACTTTTGTGCAAATGATCGGTATAATTGTTAGTTTCCGTATCGATGTAGCATGTGTATAATCAACGAACAAATTTTGGTATGTTAATTGTGCAAATCCTTTTAACGATATTATTAACAATGCACCGATGAGTAGGCACGTGATATTCTTGTGCATAAAAGTGTAAAAAATTAACTGAATATAATTTAACAATAATTAATGACATTTTAAAATGGGGGGTATGGAATTAAGAAAAAATCTAGTTATGCTTGATCGTGTTTTGTAGCCCCTCTTCAGTCTGTGATGCCATAAAAAACAATCGAAAAGTCTAATCAAAATTCGCCTATATTTTGATACAAATTATTCTTATCTTTGCCAATAGCTATGAATAGTTTTATAGATGATTAGTTAAAGAATCGTTTACATGCTTTTAGTTGAGTACTTTTATGCCTTACCGATGCTTTTACAACACACTATGAAACAACCTGTAATTAGGTATCATGTGCATTTAATTTTCTTTTAAACTTATGTTTTTTTTATCAAGCATGTCAAAGAAGGTTTATTGTTTTATAGGACTTATTAGTTTATTCTATAATTATGTTTATGCACAAGTAACGACTGAATTTTCCTTAGGCAATGGTGTTACTATTAGAACATCAAATAAGCAAGCCAATTTGAATATTCAAGCAACTAATTTTAAGGTGGATAGCACCGTGAATATTTATGGATATGGAAAATATATATTGTACAACACGGGTTTTCCGCAGAATATCACATTAGGGTATAAAGAGTTCAATGCTGCAACAAAACCTTATCCAATTATAGCTGGTAGATTAGAACTAAGAAATCCATTTGGAACAAATCTCTTGAGTGATTTACGAGTTACCGATACAATGCTCATCGATACAGCATTATTTATCATTAGCAAAAATGTGGTTAATTTTGCGGGTGGTACACAAGTGGGTAATAATTACAATGGTGCCAATCAAGCCAGAGTAAGAAGTAGTTTTGGTGGCACCTTATTTATCAATGGTTCTCAACCAAATAATTTTACTTCTACCTTACGGTTTGATACATCCGTGTTAACACAAACAGGTACTTTTGATAGTTTTGTAATTCAGAATGGTAAATTAAATGCCTTGAGTGCCTTTGGTATTCAGGGTACAGGTGCTATTACCATTGCTAATGGTGCACAATTAACTTCTAATCGTAGCCTAACCCTACTTTCTACATCTTTAGGGACAGCGAGGATTAATCCAGGGGCTTATAATGGTGGCTATATAAATGGTACGATTGTTGTTCAACGATTTTTTCCGCCGACCCGCTCTTTTAGTCTTGTTACTGCACCTTTTAGTTCAGGTAGTGATTTGATTATCAACTCTTGGCAAAAGGGAATTAATATTTACGGACCTGGTGGTATTGTCAATGGATTTACTGGTGGCAATGATACCACGATATATTATTACAATCCTTTAAGTGTTACTAATATTCCTTGGACGCCTGTTCCTAACACCAATGCAACAAGAGTTGGTGATTATTCCGGTTTTTTATTGCAGGTGCTTAAGCCTAATGATACAAGCCTTATTTATGCTGCTGGTAATGTTAATCAGGGGGTACAATCTATTCCCGTTAGTGCTGGGGTGTTTGCATTAGTTGGAAACCCTTATCCTAATCCAATTAATTTTTTACCCATTTATCAAAGGAATAATTTATTGTTAAAAAGTGCCTATAAACTTTACGATCCTTCATTAGGTGCTCCTAGTGCTAATGCTTCAGGTGCTTTTATTACTTATAGCTTCAATCCTATTAGTCAAACCTATGATATTGCCCCCTTGAGTCAGTTGCAACCAATTATACAGTCAGGTCAAGCATTAATAGTTGAGCCTACGGCGAGCGGTTACATGAATATATTAGAATCCGATAAAACAATCGGAAATTCTAATCTACCTTTTGGTGGCACCGCAACTGTTATTCCCAACCCTACCAGTCCCTTTGTAGAACTAAGAGTGGGTTTATCTGTTTTCGACGCTACAACACCCGGTAAGGCTTATCTTGTAGATGGGGCATTAGCAATGTTTGATCCTGCTTTTCTTACTTATAATAATATCAATTCTATTAAGTTGCCTAATATTAACGAAAATATTGGGCTCTCTTACGGTAATCAAACTTTAAGCATTTATAGAGATGGATATACTGTTTTAGGAGATACGTTGTTTTTAAATGTTACAGGTGTTTCAGGATTAGGAAGTTATCAGTTAAATTTTAATGCTCAGAATTTTATAACTGTTAATGCCCAGCCCTATTTGTACGATAAATTAAATCCAGGTGTTTTAACAAATATTCCTGCTAATGAGAATGTTTCATATAATGTTTCTATAACGAGCGACCCCGTATCATATGCTCCCAATCGTTTTGCTATTGTTTTCTTACCAATAACCACGAACGCATTTTTTGATATATCATCCGCATACAAGGGTCCACCAACAAGTACTATTAATGTTACTTTTGAGTTCCACAATGAAACGAATGTGTTATACTATAAGATATTGAAAGCTAATATCGTTAATGCCTTTGATAGTGTTGGCGTCTTACTGCCACGAATTAATAATAATACAGCACAACAATATGTTTATAAGGATGCGAATGTTATTTTTGGCATAAATGCTTATCGTGTTGTTGCTGTTCAAAATTTGAATAGAACAGTTAATAGCCCTTTAACAACCGTTAATCTTTCCGAACAAGACACGCAAAATATAGTCATTGCACCTAATCCGGTGGTTGACAACTTTAACTTGAGTATTAAGAATTTACAACAAGGCGTATATACCTTATCGATTTACACACAAGGTGGTCAAGAAATTATTACTAATTCAATTACCTATACTGGTGGCAATCAGGTATTTCCTGTTAAAGTACCAAGAAAATTATCAGCAGGGGTGTACTATTTAGTTTTGCGCAATGGTAATATTGTAATTTCTAAATTGGTACAAAAGGTAAATGAGTAAACCGTAGATATTTTTATTATTTTATTTATTATTTCATCTGATTAAGTAGCATTATGGAAAAAGTTTCAGTATTGATTATTGGTAGCGGGCCGGCAGGTTACACCGCTGCAATATACGCATCAAGGGCTAATTTAAAACCTGTTCTCTATCAAGGTGTTCAACCGGGGGGACAATTATTAATTACCGGGGAAGTTGAAAACTACCCAGGATATTCTGATGGCGTTAATGGTCCGGAAATGATGGAAGATTTTGAAAAACAAGCAAAACGCATGGGTGCTGATATTCGCTATGGGGTTGTTACGAAAGTCGATTTTTCTAAACGACCATTCACTTGTCATGTTGATGATGAACATCTTATTCAAGCTGATACGGTTATTATTGCTACCGGTGCATCTGCAAAATGGTTGGGGATTGAGAGTGAGAAAAGACTGAACGGTGCAGGTGTTAGCGCATGTGCCGTATGCGATGGCTTTTTTTTTAAAGGAAAAGAAGTGGCCATTGTTGGCGCCGGTGATACGGCTTGCGAAGAAGCTACTTATTTATCGAAATTATGTACCACCGTGCACATGTTTATTAGAAGAGATACAATGCGAGCAAGCAAGATTATGCAAGAACGGGTGTTGCAAACAAAAAATATAAAAGTATATTGGAATACAGAGGTTGATGAAATTTTAGGTGATAAAAAAGTGTCGGGTGTTAGAATTAAAAACAGCCATACAGCACAAAAAACTGAAATTGCTGTTGAAGGCTTTTTTGTAGCAATAGGACATCAACCAAATAGTGATATATTCACAGGGCAACTTGATATGGATAAGACAGGTTATATTTTAACAAAGCCTGGTAGTGCCCAAACAAACATTGCAGGCGTATTTGCAGCAGGGGATGTGCAAGACAAAATTTATCGACAAGCGGTTACAGCTGCGGGCTCGGGATGTATGGCCGCTTTAGATGCTGAAAGATTTTTATCTGAATCAAAGCACCACTAAACCATTGATAAATGGTTAATGATAGGCAATTATTCCTGCGGTATAATATTGAAAGTTTTGCGATGATGCTCGGTAAGTCCGTGTTGCTTTATCGCTACCCGATGTTGTAAAGTTCCATATCCTTTATTTTTGAGCCAATGGTATTGCGGATACTGATCATGGAGCTTATCCATATACTCATCTCTGTAGGTTTTTGCCAAAATACTGGCTGCGGCTATAGACGCATATTTTGTATCTCCTTTAATAATACATTGATGGGGGATGTTTGGGTAAGGTTTAAACTGATTGCCATCTACAATTATAAAATCGGGCTTTTTTGTTAAGGATAGTTTATTAATTGCTTGATGCATCGCTTGAATGCTTGCTCCTAAGATGTTTAATTTCCCTATGTCCTCAACAGAAACATGAGCTACACCAAAGGCAAGGGCATGGGCTTCAATATAATCCCTTAATAATAACCTGTTTTTAGGAGTTACTTGTTTGCTATCATTGAGTAAAGGATGATAAAATTCTGGTGATAAAATAGTGGCAGCTGCAAATACCGGTCCGGCATAACAGCCTCTACCTGCTTCGTCACAACCTGCTTCTAATAAATTACGATTACAGTAAGATTGTATCATAAATATTTTATACCATCTTGATTGTATAAAATGATCGTCACTATAACGGAATGCCCGGGATACAGTAGGATACTAATTTGTATCTCTAAATGAATGATAAGTTATTCCAATTCTGCTAGATTCCCCGCATTGGTATTGGCAATATTGAATTTTTCATTGTAGGATTGAATACAAATTGTATCGTCGAGGGACTTGTTATTTGTTGCAATAATTTCGTTACCGTAAAAATCGTAACATCCGTAGGCTTGCTTGTCATTACGCACTTTTATTAACGAATTACCCGGCACGACCTGTAGTTCAAGATAGATAGGTTGTACGATCATTTTTCCTTTATGATTAGTGCACCCATAGAATTTGCCTTTTTTGACTTTTAAAAAATTGCTTTCTAATGGTTCAATTTCATCATACGCACAATCAATGATTAATCTACCTTCATTGTTGATACAACCCAACAAATTATTTTCCTTGCAAACAAAAAAATTGTCCCCATTAAACGCAAAGGGTTTAATAGATTGAAAACAGCAGTCATATATTAGGTCGCCTTCTTGATCAACAACACCTAATAAATTATTTTTTTGTATTTCAATTAATTCTGGGGATAATAGCTTGTAGCCGTCATGTACACAGTCTATTACGACTCGCCCCCTTTTGTCTGTAAATCCATATTGATTGCCTTTTTTAATCATGAAAAGGCAACAAGTAGATGCTACGCTATTAATTTCATTATATGTGCAGTCGAGGACTACTTTGTCGTTGGACGTATATACAATACCATATAATCCAGTTTTAGGATCTTGTATTTTAGATAAACTTTCATTTAACACGGATTTTACAGATGTACTCATGGTTACAAAGATGATTTTTAAAAATTATTTTACGAAGGTAGTATTTTTTTATGTTATGGTAATATAAAACTACGATAGGGTACTTTTTTTAGACAGCCTTATGCTACAATGTAAGGCAATTTTTATAGTCTTTTTTAATTAGCTACCTACCTAAAAAATGAGCAACCCCATACACTTTTCAGCTACGCATCAAAAACCCTTAGCCCCTCAAAAAATAATTTAGCCAAAAATTTAACTTAATTTTAACTTTTTTTATACTTTTATGTCTAATTTTATGTGTAATATGGTGATACTGGTTAACCAAATAAAAAATAAAAAAGGTAAATGAATCTGGTCGCTGTTTTAAGTAAAAGATCGAATTAAATTTTAGATGTAAACGCTCCTAAGCAATCTCTCTTGATCCTATTTATTAATCCTATTAAATTTTAAAGCTATGAAAACGCAAATTAAAAATTTAGGTTCTTTCCTTGAAAGAAATGAACTAAAGAAAGGTGACATGTCCCACATAAACGGTGGTGCTTTTACGCAAACTAGTTCTACTTCTTCCTGCCCTGTTGGTTATGTAGTTTGTACTAAAATGGCTGGTTGTTGTCCTGCAACAAATAGTAATTAAATCTGTATGCTGACATAAGGTTGGATTTGTAAGATTTTTTGTTTACTAAAGAATGTCGAAATCTATTCGGTTTCGGCATTCTTTTTTTATGTGGCGGATATAAATATCCAAAAAGACTTTCCAGAAAGTTCCATGGTTAAAAATTTGGTGCTATAAAAGAGACTATAAAAAATGACTGGGCTAAATTTTTTGGCTCTATGACGAAAAGGGTGGGTAAAATGTTAGAAGTTTGATGGTTTTAAAAATGATAATTTGGTATTTTATAAGGTCATTTTTCTTTCTTTTGTCTTG
>JASGCP010000120.1 GCA_030053995.1 Phycisphaerales bacterium | reverse complement strand
TTTTAAAGTCATCAAACTTCTAACATTTTACCCACCCTTTTCGTCATAGAGCCAACTATATTATGTATATTTGTGTGCGGTTATTAACACTTGTTTTTTATTTCTATCAATTCGTAAACCACCTGTTGCATGAATATTCAATTAAAAAGACCATTAGTTATTTTTGATTTAGAAACAACGGGGCTGAGTATTACTGCCGATCGGATTATAGAAATCTGTATGATTAAAATTAAACCCGATGGCACCGATGAAACAAAAAAAAAATATGTTGATCCTGAAATAAAAATACCTGAAGCCGCTATAGCTGTTCATGGTATTACGAATGAGCAGATGGAGGAATACAAGAAGTTACCGGATAATAATCCAAATAAAGCCCGTCCATTTAAAACCATAGCCAATGAGATCAAACAATTTATTGTTGATTGCGATTTGGCAGGTTTTAACTGTAACCGATGTGATATCCCATTCTTAATGGAAGAATTTTTGCGAGCGGGTTTAAGTGTTGATTTTGACGATGTTCTTGTTGTTGATGTTCAAAAAATATTTCATCAGATGGAACCAAGAACGCTAACGGCCGCTTACAAATTTTATTGCAATGCTGATTTAACACCTACTGCTCATTCTGCTGTTGCTGATGCTACTGCTACATGGGAGGTTCTGGAAGCACAGGTTAAAAAATACGAAACACTTGGAAATTCCTTAGATTCTATTATTAAGGCTATAGGCAAGGAAGAGCAAGTTGACTATGCCCGTCGAATAGTCATGAATAATGGTGTAGAGGTATTTAACTTTGGCAAACATAAAGGAAAAGAAGTTGTACGAGTTTTTAAAGAAGAAGAGCAGTATTATCATTGGATGATGAATAATGATTTCTCTTTACATACCAAAGAAAAATTAAAGCAGATTTATCAAAGGTATCTGTTGCAAAAAGCCAAAAAATAGTAGTTTTTTAATTAAATATTTAATTTCGTGAAGAAATTAGTCCTTCTACCTACCTATAACGAGTGTGAGAACATAGAGAAAATAGTAACGACTATTTTAAGTTTGCCCGAGCAATTTCATGTTCTCGTGATTGATGATAATTCACCCGATGGAACCGCACAGCTTGTTAAAAGCATGCAAAATAATTTTCAAGACCGACTTTTTTTAAAAGAACGAACTGGTAAATTAGGATTAGGCACTGCTTATATTTTAGGATTTAAGTGGAGTATCGAACATCAATACGATTATATCTTTGAAATTGATGCTGATTTTTCACATAATCCTAATGACTTAATCAGACTATATAACACCAGTCAGCAGGACGGCTATGATGTGGTAATTGGCAGTCGTTATGTTCGCGGTGGTACAATTAAAAACTGGCCATGGTCTCGTTTACTCTATTCTAGAGGCGGATCTTTATATACGCAATTGATAACACAATTACCAATAAAGGACACAACGGCCGGATTTATTTGTTACAAAAGAAAGGTTTTAGAAGCAATGAATCTTGACAAAATAAAATTCTCCGGTTATGCGTTTCAAATAGAAATGAAATTTGCAAGTTGGCGACTGGGATTCAAACTTAAAGAAATTCCTATTGAGTTTGTTGATAGAGTAATCGGAGTTAGTAAAATGAGTAGAAATATTCTTAAAGAAGCTATCATTGGTGTATTGGTTATTCAATGGAAATACATCAACGGTAGTTATCTTAAAAATATTCGGTCAAAAAGAGATGCGTAATAAGATTTGAATGGCGACCGATAGGTTCATATATCGTTGTAGATGGTATTTTTATTGGTGTCTATATTAATCCTACAAGTTCTTTCACTTTAGTTAAAGTTGATTGTGCAACGGCTCTTGTTTGTTCTGATGATTCTTGTACTTTTTTTAACCAGGTATTATGATCATCTCTTATTTCCTTTCTTCTTTTAATAAAATAGTTAGCCTTACTAACGAGGGCGTTAGCCACTTCTTCCTTCAATACAGAGTATTTTAGATTGCCGTCTTGATAGTTTTTAAAGAGTGTACTATAAACTTCTGTTTCTTCGCAAGCCTTCAAGATTTCAAATAAATTAGACACGCCGGCACTCATGGTTGTACTGGTTTGTGTTCCTGTATCGGTAACGGCCACTTTCACTTTTTTACGGATGCTCGCTTCTTCTTCAAACACTCGAATGACATGATTATCTCCTAATGATTTACTCATTTTTTTAGCGGGATCAGCCAACGACAGCAATTTGGGTACATCAGTAAATAAGGGATTGGGATCTGTAAAATAAGTACCATGTTTATGGTTAAAGCGTTGTGCAATATTTCGTGCTAATTCCAAATGTTGTTCTTGATCTTTACCGACTGGGACATAAGCAGGGTGATACATTAAAATATCAGCGGCTTGTAAAATTGGATAAGTGAACAATCCGGCCGATACGATTGTCCCCTTTTCTTGAAGTTTATCACTTTCAGATTTATCTTTAAACTGGGTCATTCTTTGTAATTCGCCATAAGAACAATAACAGCTTAATATCCACGACAGTTCGGTATGTTCAGGTATGAGGGATTGAATAAACAAGTGCGAACGATCTAATGAAATACCGCAAGCTAACAAATCAAATATCATATTCGTTGTATCTTTAGATAATTGATCGGGTTTATAAGGCATCGTTATGGCGTGGTAATTAACAATACCAAAGAAGCAATCATATTGCTGTTGTAATTGCACCCAATTATGAATGGCACCAAAATAGTTTCCAAAATGAATCTCGCCGGTTGGTTGAATGCATGACAAAACCCGTTCAATGGGCATACGATATATAATTTAATTAAATGCAAAAAGCATGTTACCAGTTTATAGATGAAGATTGTAAGATGTTACGAATATATTAGATAATGTTAAAAACATAACGATTAATCTCTGTTAGAGCTTGATTCTTAAATTCTCGAGGGATTAAAAATGAGATATTATGTTCACTACCGCCAAAATTAATCATTGTTTTAGGTATCTGGTGTAAAGATTTAAAAAGGTTATCAAAAAACTGTTCATTTTCAGATAATTTATTACCTACTATGGCTATAATTACTTGATCTTTAATTACTTCTACATCACCGATCATTTTTAATTCGTGCTCAATTTCTTGTAAATATTGTGGGTTATCAATTGTTACGGATACAGCCACTTCTGAAGTTGTAACCATATCAATAGGGGTTTGGTAATGTTCGAATATCTCAAATATTTTTCTAAGAAATCCATAAGCTAAGAGCATTCTAGAGCTTTTTATTTTAATTCCTGTGATGCCATCTTTAGCGGCGACCGATTTTGGTTTTTTTTCATGAGTTACTTTTTCTATAATTGTAGTCCCCACCGCATTGGGTTGCATAGTATTCAACAGTTTAACTGGTATTTTTTTAACTTGTGTAGGCCAAATACAAGTTGGGTGCAGGATTTTTGCTCCGAAATAGGCAAGTTCAGCTGCTTCCTCATAAGTCATTTGTTCGATAGGGTGTGTTTTATTCACTATGCGCGGATCATTGTTATGAATACCATCAATATCTGTCCATATTTCGCATACACAAGCATTAGTACTAGCAGCAATTAATGAGGCTGTATAATCACTCCCTCCGCGTTGTAAATTAGTAATATTGTTTTTATCATTGATGCAAATAAAACCCTGTGTTACAAATAAAGTAGTTTGAGGATATAATGCTAACAGCTTATTCAGCTTTTCTGTAATTAATGTTAAGTTAGGATCACCAGCTTGATTAACGCACATAAAGGCTAAAGCCGGCAAATTTTCGTGTGTTATATTGTTATAAGTTAAATAGTGCGAAAAAATTTTTGTGCTCAATAATTCACCTTGTGCCAATATCTCTTTCGCTATTGCGTCAGAATAAGCAAGCGTTGTTAGTTTCTTTAAAGTATTAAAGTATTCTTCTAAGGCTAACCAAGTACCATTTATTTGCTCTTGTTGTTGTAATAATTTCTCGATAAATAGTCTATAGTGTTTTTCAAGGGATGCTATGATCGTTTTGGTTTGTTCTATATGACCTAACCTTAGCGAATTAGTTATGTCAACTAAACTATTCGTTGTCCCACTCAAAGCACTTAGAACAACTATCTTCTTGCCCTGATCGCGTGTGATAATGCTCACTACTTGTTTCATGGCTTCTGGTTTCCCAACACTTGTACCGCCAAATTTCATGACCTTCATACCATTTTTTTTTTGACAAAGATACTACATATTGTAGGTTTGTGAAAAAACGAGTCATAAACGAATGTTCATAGTCATATTTACCTGTACAATTACATACTGCATTAAATTGGCATATTGAGAAAACAAAAAAGGTTATCCAGTTTATGCATGGTGCTTAATGCCATATTCAGTCATGTACCTCATTTTATTTTAGCTTTGTGCATTCTTCTTGCAATCAGCAATAATCTTATCAATTTTGTCGGTTGTTAAATGCTCGCAATAATTTTTACCTAGTTGCATCATGGGGGCATAGCCACAGGCACCCAAGCATTCAACGGTTTTTAAAGTAAAAAGTCCATCAGCGGTTGTTTCACCTGGTTTAATATTGAGGGTTTTACTAATATAGCTAATTATATGATCGCACCCCTTTAACATGCATGGTCCTGTTTGACAAACTTCAAAGACATATTTGCCATGTGGCTCTAACCAATACATAGAGTAAAATGTAGCTACTTCATACACTTCAATTTTCTTTAATTGTAGAAGATCGGCAACTGCATCCAAAACTGCTACAGATAAATAAGTATAGCGATCCTGAACGGCATGTAGTACAGGTAATAGGGCGGCCTTTTTATGTTCTGCAGGATAATGGGTGGTTATTTCATTGATCTGCTCCAATATTTCTTGGTCAAATACCATGACATTTTAACTTTAATTCGTGTCTGCAAAGTTACGGTAGTTTTATAAATTAACAAAACTTAGTCTGTAAAAATTGAATAATATCATGTTTATAGTTTATATTATGTTAGTTACAGAAAAAGTTAGCCAATATAATTTTAGTTTTTTGTTAACATTATCCCTTTTTGTATGTCATAGTTATATGGTATATTTTACTTAATCGTGTATATAAATATCTTTTTTATGCGAAAATACTTAGAAACATATAAAGGCGTGCTTTTGGCATTATCCGCAGTATTTTTAAATGCTTTTCATATAGTTTATGTGCGATTAATACATATTGGTTTATTGTCAATTTTATTATTTAGGTCTTTTACTGCTTTTTTAAGTTTTTTTATTTTAATGTTTTTAATAAATATTTACCGTAATCGTAATAATCAAAAAGCAGCAGTATCCTTGCCTTTAAAAAATCAGTTCATTTTAATTTCAATAGGTACTTTATATTCTTTAAGATGGTTATTCATGATCTTAGCGGTTCAATATGGTAGTGTTGAAGGTTTAGCTATTGGTGTTAGTTTAAGTGTTATATTCAGTTTGATTGTAGAGCCTTTGCTCATGGAGGGTAAAATTTCTATTCGTATTGTTGAATTTATTTGTGCGATGATGATTGTTTTAGCAATTGTTATGTTGCAGTACAAAGCTGGGATCTATCATTCTATTTTTCTCAATGTCCGTTTTATAATAGGTATGCTATTTTCATCACTGGGTTGCTTTGCATATGTTTGTAATAACACTTTAACTAAAAAATATATTACTAAGGAAGCAATCAAGACGGATAGCTTTAACATATTAAAATATGAATATTTTGGTGCTACAATAGTAATTTTTATAACTTTTGTTATCTATAAAGTGGCACTCAGCAGTGGTTATTTACATGTTGATCAGCATTATTTTGATTATAAAGATTTAGTTAATGCCAAGTCAATATTTATCATCACCCTAGCTACAATAATTTGCTCTGTTGTGCCTAATTACCTACTTATTGAAGCAACTAAAACAATAACCGTAACATCAACTAATTTTTTATTTCAATTACAACCCATAGTCCTTTTATTCTTATCATATACTTTTTTTATGGATGGTGCGGTGCATATAAACCCAATAAGTATTTTTGGAGTTATTATTTTATTGGTTAGTTGCTTCGGTCATTTCTTAATCAAAGGTGAAAAGACAATTGTATTATATGATTCTAATAGGAGTGAGCCATTGCCTGTTTTAAGAAACAAAATACCTGTATACAATTACATCCCTTCTATCACTTATTTCAATGGTAATCAAATACTTGTAAATTATACGCTCGTTTTATTGGCTATTGGATTTTTTGGGGTAGTTTATCATCTTGACTTTAGCCATATTTATTTTCATATATCTTTTATCACCGTGTTAAATTTAATTGATATTTCTACCGTTTCTTATATTGTCTTATCCCTATTAATATTTACTTTACATGTACTTGTGCATAATCGTATTTATCCATTATTGCTAACCATACACGATAACATGAAGCGCATCATCTTGAATAATTTGTATAGTTTTAGTTTTTATAAAAGAAGCAGGTGTTTAATAGCTGTTAAAAACAACAATGCCCGTTATCGGTTTTAATTTCAGTCTCTATGACGAAATGAGTTGGTAACATGTTAGAAGTTACTTGGCTTTTTAAGAGTAAATTTGTTTTTTTTGTAATACGCTGGGGTCATTTTTCTTTCTTTTGTCTTGATACAAAAGAAAGAAACAAAGAAAAAATC
>JASGCP010000119.1 GCA_030053995.1 Phycisphaerales bacterium | reverse complement strand
TTTTTCTTTCTTTTGTCTTGATACAAAAGAAAGAAACAAAGAAAAAATCAAGCAGGCAGAGGCTATACACTCAATGGTAATCAATATGAAAGTGAGCTAAGTTACTCCCTCTTTTCGTCATAGAGCCAAAAATATGACAAAAAAAATAATTGTAGTGATCAATTATTTGAGGATCGATTAGTAGCATGGGGGGACAATTAACCAGTATAAATTAGGGCTGATAGGCGGGATGGTATTGCTCAAGTGTTTTTCTGAGATAATCCTTTGAAAGATGGGTGTATATCTCCGTAGTAATAATACTCTCGTGTCCTAACATGGCTTGAACTGATCGGAGGTCAGCCCCACATTCAACTAAATGGGTAGCGAAAGAGTGCCTAAAAGTATGCGGGGATATATTTTTAGATAAGTTAGCTTTCTGAGCCAGTTCCTTAATAATATAAAAAACAGAAATGCGCGACATAGCTTTACCATGTCGAGTCAAAAACAAAATAGAATCATGGGGCACTTGAGGATTCAAATGATTCCTAAAAGCTATCTTATACAATTCAATTTGTTTCAGTGCCGATTGACTAATTGGTACGAGGCGTTCTTTATTTCCCTTGCCAATAACTCTAATAAATCCTTCATCAGAATAAATATTATGGGTATTTAATGATACAAGCTCACTAACCCGTAAGCCACAAGCATAAAGAACTTCCACCATAGCTTTATTGCGAACGGCATCGGGTTTACTTTGATCCAAAACTTGTAGCATGGATTCTATTTCGTTGCAGGCAAGAACTTCAGGTAACAGGCGTTTCAGTTTAGGGACTTCTAATAATTCAGAGGGATCCTTTGTTATAATTTCTTCTATTAAACAATACTTAAAGAATCCTTTGATACCCGATATAATCCTTGCCTGCGAAGTACTACTAAGCCCTACCGATGCTAACCAGTTAATAAAATCTACTAAATGTGCTAACTGTACTTCTGCCGGTGCTATGTTTTTAGTCATCAATAAAAAACTCGTCAACTTGTCTAAATCAGCTAAATAAGCCTCTACTGAATTATTGCTCAATGACTTTTCTAATTGCAAGTATGATTCAAAACCTTTTTTATATTCATTCCAAATCATCATGGTTTACTTTAATTTGTTTATTTTTGCCTATTCTATGAAAAAATTCAGCTTACAGTCGTGGCGACAAAAACTAAAATACCATCGCAAAGGTAAGCGAACTTTTTTAAATAAACTTTTGAGAAAAGTCCCTGCCGACATTGATGCCGTAGCCGAAGAGCTTAGCCCTGTAGTTTGGAAATCTATCGACTGTTTACAGTGTGCTAACTGTTGTAAAAAAATGACGCCAACTTATACTATTAAAGACATCAAACGCATAGCTAAATTTTTAAATATCACTACGGCTACCATGAAATCAAAATGGCTTATATATGATAAAAAAGCTAAGGAGTGGATGAACGCCTCTACACCTTGTCAATTTCTAAACCCTAAGGATCATAAATGTAGCATTTATGAAGTCCGCCCTTTTGATTGTAGTGGCTTTCCGCATCTCATCAAAAAAAAATTTAAAGACTACGGTCATGTGCATAAACAAAACATCGATTATTGCCCAGCGGCTTATAGTTTTGTTGAAAAGCTAGAATCCGTATATACCCAATCAAAACTGTAAATTATGCGTTTCCAAAGATCAATGTGGCGGTTCTGTATCCTATTTTCCATCCTGCTGATTATGGAAGGTATGATACACAATTATTTGTACGAAATACAAATAATCCGTACATCATTGTTTTGGCATTTTTTATATCGTACCTATTGGCTTGTTGCTATATCATCGTTGTTTATATTAGGTTGGAATATTTATAATATAAAGCAAGAAAATCAATCAGTGTTTGCGTACTTTGCGAGTCATGTAACATTTATCATTTATATAGGAAAAATATTTTCTTTACTCATTATATGGATACTGGAGTTAATAAATGTTTTTTGTGTTTGTTGTAATTTTCTTATACGAATCCACTCCCTACATATTTCATTAAACCCTTCGATTGTATTTTTTCAAATAGGTATTCTAATCGGTTTATTTATTTCGGTATCGATGATTATAGGGATGATTAATAAATATCGTTTTCAAGTAGTTACGCATACTTTATTTTTTGAAAAACTACCGGTAGCATTTGAAGGAATAAAAATAGTTATTTTTGGTGATGCCCATATTGGCAATTTCAAAAACCGAGATAAATTAGTTGCAGGGGTTAAAAAAATACGCGAACAAAATGCTGATATCATTTGTTTTGTTGGTGATTTGGTTATTGTCCAAGCTAATGAAATGCTTGTTTGGAAGGACTTATTTGCAACTTTAAAAGCACCGCTTGGCGTATATAGTATATTGGGTAATCATGATTATGGCGACTACGGTCATTGGGCAAACCAAGCAGAAAAGGATGATAACTTACAGGAGCTTAAAAATATTCAGGCAGACATGGGGTGGCATTTGCTTTTAAATGAATCGGTAGTACTTAAAAAAGGAGATGCCCATATAAACCTGTTGGGTGTTGAGCAATGGGGCGATAAATATTTTCAGCGGTACGGGCAGTTGAATCGTGCTTATGAGGGGATACCAGATACCGACTTTAATATACTACTCAGTCACGACCCATCGCATTGGGATGCTGAGGTGGTTCCAAAATATCCTCATATTGATTTAACCTTCGCAGGACATACACACGCCGGGCAATATATGTTTAGCTTTGGCAAATATAAATGGAGTTACATACAATGGATTTACAAAAGATGGTATGGATTATATGAAGTAGGCAAACAAAAATTATTTGTTACCGCCGGCTTTGGCGTAAGTGGATTTCAAGGGCGCGTAGGATGTAAAGCAGAAATAGCTACTTTTATTTTAAAAAGGAAAGTGGATGTATAAGTGAAAGATTAATAACTTGTGTGTCTATTCCATTATTTAATTTTATTTTTAGGGACTTATTCTTAAAAACACAAAAACAATCTTTAAGAATACCACTATATTAATTCAGTAAATTTTTAACGATATGATCAATCTTCAAAATGTTCTCTATCCTAAATTTTTATTAAAAAAATCCTTATTCTTTTTGTTGTTCCTTGGTGTATTTAATGCTTGTAATAAATCTTCATCCTCAAACAACTCATCGTCAACTAATGGTTTTCTGGTATCAGCAACGGGTTTTGGAGGCAATGCAGGGAATGACTTAAATTGCTGTATTAGTCCCGATGGTGGTGTTACTTGGCATACGTCTGTACTCAACATGGAAAGTTCAAAAAATGGTCGCATAGGTGCTTCAGTAGGTGCCATCGATATTACGAAATATATGCCCGTTCTTTTAAAGCGATTCCCCGATGGTTCTATATTTGCTGTTGCCCAAACGAAGACTGCACCCTACAGTTATATTGCCCTTATTTCAAAAGATAAGGGTAGTACTTTTAATATACAGCCATTTAATACTAATATGGCATTAGATCAAGACAGTATTGCTAGTATCTCATTAGCCAATGAAAATCCAAATATTGGCTTAATAGTTACTGCAAACTTTGAGTCTACCCCTGTTAAGTTTACAACTTTTCAAACAGAAGATACCGGTATTACCTGGACAAAGATTAATTTGACCGTTGGTTCAGATACGATGCCTGCCGAGGGGCATGTACGAGCACTTAGTAATGGTCGATTGTATGTTTTAGCACAAGCAAGAATAACGCCACCCATGCCGGCGATATTCCAACCTTTGTTTTATAAATCAGTAGGGGGCAATAATCCTTTTACGCTTGATCCTTTGACTACAAATTTCAGATCATCGGTAAGCTACCGTTCTAAATTTGTTCCTAAAAACAGAAATGGATTTGTTTTTTACAACTCTAGTATCGGAGCTATTACCATTGATAGTGTAAGTTATAATCTTGATACTGCTTTGGGTGCTAGAATCTATATGACTAATGATGGTGGTAATACATGGACCCCGTCATCTGTAATTCAGCCAAAATTAGCATTGTCGGGCAGAACACAATTAGTTGGTACAACCTTTGCTACAGCAAATACCGCATTTGCCTATGGTTCTATGGGGGCACTATATTATTACAGCAATGGTGTATGGGCAGATGTTAGCAGTCGCCTTCCCCTTGTCAGTACAATGCCGCCTACTTTATATTATGCTCGGTTTAGTGCTGATGGTATGCGTGGTTATTTACTTGGTATTAGTTTTGACGCGAGCCAAAATCCACAACAATTTTATACTTTCACAACAAAGGATGGAGGAAATACTTGGCAACCGGCAGGCAAAAATTTAAGACCAAATCAAAGATTACTTGACTTATTAATGAACGCTATAATTTTGTAGTTTATTAGTTTTTTTAATACTGACGGCTAATTAAAATGTAACAAAGGCTTCTTAGTTTTCAAAAAAAAACTTTTACAAAAGGGGGTGATTATAAAATAAACTTTATAATTACGCCCTTTATATTTTAATCCGCTGATTACACTATATGACTATATGGTTATCCAGCCCATACGAATAATAACACCATAATCATAAACAAACAATAGCCGATTATTGTTTGTTTATCTAACATTAAAAACTTATCTTGCACCGATTTTTTTATTAATTATTGTGGGGTCTTATTACCAGAATTTTAAAACATATTAATCTTATTTTATGAGTACTACACTTTCAAAGAAATCGAGTATAGATTTCTCTTTAAAACATAAAGTTGCAGATGTTTCATTGGCAACATGGGGTCAAAAAGAGATAAGACTTGCCGAGGCTGAAATGCCCGGATTGATGGCTTTAAGAAAAGAATACGGTGCTTCTAAACCTCTTAAAGGTGCACGCATTGCAGGATGTTTACACATGACTATTCAAACGGCGGTACTTATTGAAACACTCATAGAGTTAGGTGCCGAAGTTAAATGGAGTTCTTGTAATATATTTTCTACGCAAGACCACGCCGCTGCTGCCATGGCTACAAAAGGGGTAGGTGTTTTTGCATGGAAAGGACAAACCGTAGAAGAAGCTGATTGGTGTATCGAACAAACATTGTTCTTCGGCTCAAAAGATAAACCCTTGAATTTAATATTAGATGACGGTGGCGACCTCACAAACATGGTTTTGGATCAATACCCTGAATTAGTGCAACATATTAAAGGTTTAAGTGAAGAAACGACTACCGGCGTTCATCGATTATATGAACGATTAGCAAAAGGGACTTTACCCATACCTGTTATCAATGTTAATGATTCTGTTACAAAATCTAAATTCGACAATAAGTACGGCTGTCGTGAGAGCCTCGTTGATGCTATTCGTAGAGCCACCGATGTTATGTTAGCAGGTAAAATAGCCGTAGTGGGCGGTTACGGTGATGTTGGTAAAGGTTCCGCTGCCTCTTTAGCAGGTGCGGGCTGTAGGGTTATTGTTACAGAAATTGATCCAATATGTGCCTTGCAAGCTGCAATGGACGGGTTTGAAGTAAAAAAAATGATTGACGCCGTTAAAGAAGCTGATATTATTGTTACCGCTTCAGGTTGTAAACATTTAATAACTGAGGAGCACTTTAAGTTAATGAAGGATAAAGCGATTGTTTGTAATATTGGGCACTTTGACATTGAAATAGACATGGACTGGCTAAATAAAAAACATGGTGCTACACGCGATAATATCAAGCCACAGGTTGATATTTATAAGATCGGTAATAAAGATGTCATTGTTTTAGCACAAGGCAGATTAGTGAATCTAGGATGTGCCATGGGACACCCTAGTTTTGTGATGAGTAGCTCTTTTACAAACCAAGTTTTAGCACAAATAGAGTTATGGACTAATTCTAAAAATTATGAAAACAGGGTTTATGTTTTACCAAAACATTTAGATGAAAAAGTAGCTCGGTTGCATTTGTCAAAAATTGGTGTTGAGATTGACGAATTAACTGATGAGCAAGCTGGTTACTTAGGCATTCCTAAAAAAGGACCATTTAAGACAGATCATTATCGTTATTAGTATTAAAAAACAAGTAAGATTCAAGTTATTATTGCAAAAGATTAACAAATAGCAGTTTGACTTGAATCTTATTTTTTATGCTACCTGTTGTTTTCTTCTGTGTCTTCAGCTGTATTACAGTAATCTGGCTACTCAACAACACTGTCCATGATGACATCCATCACAAATGGTGGCGTAGCACCCAGATATAGCAACACTACAAACGTTTATGTAATCGCACAGACCTTTACAACGGGTTTCTTAATAATCCCGCACACAATCAAAACACGCATCACCCACACTATGTCATCCTTTATTTTTTTTACTTCAATTCTTTTCATAGAAGAGCCTAACCCGGCTAAATCATTTTTTCGAGGTGCTAAATTAATGGTTAATATGTGGTAATGTAGTATTGAATAAATCTGAACAATTAAAAATTAGTAAGCAATTAATCATTGACCAAAGAATTAATCATTGTGGCTCTATGACGAGTTGAGTGGGTAAAAATGGTAGAAATGAATTGGATTGTAAAACTACAATTTGGTATTTTATAAGGTCACTTTTCTTTCTTTTATCTTGATACAAAAGAAAGAAACAAAGAAAAAATCAAGCATGCAGAGTAAAGGCGTTTTACCTATATCCTCAACGGTAATCAAATATAAAATGTAACTAACTTACCCACTCATTT
>JASGCP010000118.1 GCA_030053995.1 Phycisphaerales bacterium | reverse complement strand
ACAAATATAGTATAATTATTTGAAAATCAAATAGTTAAATTTTTAGAAGTCCCATTAACTAATTGCACCTTAGTCTTTATTAGCATCGTTTAAAAAATTCAACCACTCTATAAAAAAAGGCCATAAATTTAGTTTGAATTTAGATTTGAAAATATTTGCATGACCAATAGGTTCATTATTTGTTTGGGCTAGCGTTATATGTTTTCTAATTTTTTTGGCACGAATAAACCCTCTTGCCGCTAGCTTATCAACGGTTTTTTTAGGGGACATCCAATCGTCTTCTATACTAACTAAAATAATATTATTCGTATTTTCCTGATAATAATCCCCGACCATTTTTGTTAATGCCAATACACCAAAATCATGGTTCAGGCAATAGCGCCAATCCTTGGCTACATGCTTTGGTAAATTTTCACCTAATTTTAAGGATTTTGCGGGGAAATAACCTAACAATATATTACAGATGGGTATTACAAAATTAAAAATAAAAAATGTATATATTTTATAAACCCCCTTATAGCTCTTTACGCTAGAAAACTGTGTTCCTACTGTTATAAATCCTGAATATTCTTTATATGCGGGCGAAAGACCAATCAAATGACCACCAAAAGAATGTCCAATTAGAAATAACTTACTATTAGGATGTTGTGTCTTTATATAATTGGTAATTGCAGGGAAATCAACTTGTGCCCATGTTTGTAAGCTAATTCTATTTGATCTTGATTTTGATATAGCAGATCCTATACCCATATAATTATAGGTATAAACGGCAAATCCATGCTCTTTTAAATGTCGTGAAAATGAACCGTAAAAATGTTGGGGGAATCCAATGCCCGATTGGATTAAAACAACCCGATTATTACCCGGTCCCGATGGTTGATAGTATCGTGCATGCAAGGGGTACATCGAAGTTGGAACAGATATTTCTACAAAATGCTTTGCCATATAATATTATTTGAGAAATTAATTTATCAATCTTCTTTCTCTTTTTATGTCTTCTAAGATATTTTTTTCTTGAAACTAATTTTTGCAATTGATGTTCAGGTTTACACCTCCGGAAAGAACAAAAAATACTTCTGTTCTTTTTGTGAATTACTATCTTTTACTACTGAATGAGCTATATCATTAATTTCAATGAGTTGATTAGATCGAAGCAAGATATTAATCTTTTCCTCGCCGGTCTTATAAAATCGGTTTTCTATTTTCCGCGTAATAACAAAATAAGTTTCTGTATCCGTTTCAGATATATTAAACTTTTGTGCGACCTGCTTAATTTTTAACTGCAACTCTTCTTTATCAAAAGGTATATTTTGATTTTTAATCTTGAGTAAATCGCGATCAAGCAAGCGTCTGCAAAGCTCTTGGAGTACAAAATCTTTGGTATAGGTTCGCCATTTTTTTATAGCAAACAAAATGTCCGTATCATCAATTTTATAAAATCTTGGTAAAATACTTTCGTGCGGTTGCCCGTGCCAATGAAAAAGAAAAAAATCAATATCCGAATGAATGTACAAATCGTTGTCTTGTGTTTTTTGGTACAGTTCTTGTGCACGCTGAATAATGAGATTAAGTATTGTTCCTATTGCTAAGGCTGTTTTATGAAGATACACTTGCCAATACATTTGCCGTCGGGCTAACAAAAAATTTTCAACACTATACAATCCTTTCTCTTCTATTACAAGTTCATAATTAACAACATTAAACATTTTTAAAATCCTATTGTATTCCACAATACCGCCCTTTACACCAGAAAAATAGCTATCCCGAGTAAGATAATCTAATCTATCCGTATCTAATTGACTACTAACCAATTGGTGTAGAAATTTTTTAGGGTAATCATTTTGAAAAATAGCAATAGCCATATCTAATTGATTATGGAATTCCTTATTTAACGCATGCATAATCATTAAAGTAATCACTTCATGTTTTGTGTCTCTAATAATAACCGATTCGAGATCATGGCCGAAAGGGCCATGTCCTATATCATGTAATAGGCTTGCTAATAATACCCCTAATTCTTCTTCCTTAGTAATGGCAATTCCTTTTTGTTGGAGCTCTATAACGGCTGCTTTACATAAAAAATAACAACCCAAGGAGTGATTAAAACGCGTGTGTTCAACGCCAGGATATACTAAATCATCTAAGCCTAATTGGCGAATGCGTCTTAACCTTTGAAAACTATGATGATTGAGAATGTTGATAATTAAAGGGTGGTCAAAAGTTATAAAACCGTAAACAGGGTCTTGAATAACTTTAATTGCATCCTGTAAATATGGATTTTGTTTATTCACCGCACACGGTATTTATTTTATTACTATTTAAATATTTTTAGACACAACTCTGATCATACAAAAATCTTTTATAGCATTAGCCATAACAAAAATGCATGCTGTTTTGACCTATATAGATAATCAAGTGAAAACTAAAGAAAGAATGACGCCCCCTTGTTAGTCAAAAGGTTCGCAAAAGTCAAAACACTCGCAAATATACATATTTAGAACCGTACATTTAGAAAATTCGGCTAAATCATTTTGGTTCTATGATGAATTGATTGGACTTAAGTTAATGGTTAATGGTCATGTTACACAATTATAACAGAAATAAAAAATTACATACTCATTTCGTTAAAGAGCTTTTTTCATTCTCTATCCTTAAATCCTACTTCTCTTGAGCAACGCAAAAAAATGATTTAACCCAAAAGATTGCTATTAACAAAAATTAACAACAAACATGTATATAAGCTACTAAATTTTATTTATCTTTGTTCATCTATGGAATACAATACAGCCCGTCCTCGATTAGTGATGAAAGAATACGGAAGAACGATTCAAAAAATGGTTCAATCCCTTGCAACAATTAGTGATAAACAAAAAAGAACAGAGCAAGCAATAGCAATTATAGATGTTATAACCTTGTTTAATCCGCAGCTTCGCCATATAGAAGGTTATAAACAAAAGCTATGGGATGATTTATTTTTGATGAGTAATTGCACTTTAGATGTTGATGCACCATTTCCGCCACCGGCAAATCCAGCGGATGTAGCAAAAAAGATTAAACAAAAAATCGCATACCCACACAACACCCCCAAGTATAGTCATTTAGGAAGAAATATCGAACTCTTAGCAAAAAAAGTAGTTGATCAACCAACGGAAGAAAAGAAAAGAAATTATTTGAATACACTAGCCTACTATATAAAAACCATCTACGGAAATTGGCAAAAAGAAAGCATTGCCGATGAAGTTATTTTGCGAGAAATTAGAAATTTAACAGGCTTAAAAATCGTTGAAACAGATTTAGATATAGCCCATTTACCGAAGGTTGTTATAATACAAGGTAATAACACCGATAAGTTTAAAAAACAAAACGGTGGCAACCCCCTATCAAAACATAATAGCAAAAAGAAATTTAAAAAAAAATAAAACGGTAATATTTGTAAATTTTATTCATGGCATCTTTTGAAGTAATTGGCGGGAAAAAACTACAAGGGACTATTAAGCCACAAGGGGCTAAAAATGAATGTTTACAAATAATTTGTGCTACTTTACTAACTACCGAACCGGTAATTATTGAAAATATTCCCGACATAGAGGATGTTAATGTATTAATCAACATTTTGGAAAACATGGGAGTAGCCGTCAACCGCGTTGATCGCCATACTTGCCATTTTCAAGCCAAAGAATTAAATAGTGAATACCTCTTATCGCCTAGCTACATAAAAAAAAATGGTACTTTGCGTGGTAGTATTATGTTAGCAGGACCTCTGTTGACAAGATGTACTAAAGTTTTACTGCCCAAGCCCGGTGGTGATAAAATTGGACGAAGAAAATTAGATACGCACATTACGGCATTTAGTAAACTCGGTGTTCATATTGAATATCAAGAAGATAAGGATACCTTTGCCTTGTTAAACACACATAACCAATTAATTGGTAATTATATTCTTTTAGAAGAGCCCTCGGTAACCGGTACGGCGAATATTTTAATGGCGAGTGTTTTAGCAAAAGGTAAAACAACTATTTATAATGCTGCTTGCGAACCGTATTTACAACAACTATGTAGCATGCTCAATAGTATGGGTGCTAAAATAACTGGTATTGGTAGTAACTTATTAGAAATAGACGGCGTGCGACAATTGGGTGGTACAAAGCACATATTATTACCCGATATGATTGAAATTGGTAGCTTTATTGGATTAGCTGCTTTAACCAATAGCGATATTGTTATTGAGAATGCCGGTATTCATTACCTTGGTATGATACCCCATAAATTTGCTATGTTGGGTATTCATATAGAAATAACCGGTGATAACATTCGCATTCCCCCGCAACATGTTTATGAAATTGTAAAGAATTATGATAAGATTGTCCCTACTATCTACGATCATCCTTGGCCAGGATTATCCCCCGATTTGATTAGTATTTTATTAGTAACGGCGATTCAAGCAAAAGGTAGTATTTTGATTCATCAAAAAATGTTTGAAAGTCGCCTTTTTTTTGTTGATAAATTAATTGATATGGGAGCTCAAATTATATTATGCGACCCACACCGAGCTGTAGTGATTGGGTTAGAACGAAAATTCCCGCTGAAAGGAATTGTCATGTCTAGCCCTGATATTAGAGCCGGACAAGCCCTATTAGTTGCTGCCTTATCGGCTAATGGCACCAGTATTGTACAAAATATTGAGCAGATTGACCGAGGCTATCAATACATAGACCTACGATTACAACAATTAGGTGCTCATATTAAACGCATAGACTAAGTATGAATATTAGTTTTTTATTTTTAAAAATATTGTACTTTAGCAGTAACATAATTTTAAACTTCTAATTTTGATCATGAGCCCTAATCTTAAAGTTTTTGCAGGTACTGGATCTATAGAATTGGCGATTCAAGTTGCCAGTAGTTTAGGTATAAGTTTGGGAGAAAATAAAGTTCAAAAATTTAGCGATGGCGAGCTACAACCTATTTTCTTAGAGAGTATTCGAGGGGACTATGTTTTTATAATTCAAAGCACCAATGCCCCGTCCGATAACATTATGGAGCTCTTGTTAATGATTGATGCCGCAAAACGAGCTAGTGCTTATAAGATTATTTGTGTGATACCCTATTATGGCTATGCTCGACAAGACAGAAAAGATAAACCGCGTGTTTCTATTGGCTCTAAGATGTTAGCAAATTTATTACAAACAGCTGGAGCCGATAGAATCATTGCCATGGATTTACACGCCGCTCAAATACAAGCATTTTTTGAAATTCCGTTTGATCATTTAGATAGTGCTGCGGTGTTTGTACCCTATCTTCAGGAATTAGATTTGCCTGATTTGGTATTTGCAGCACCCGATGTTGGTGCTACCGCTCGCGTTAGAGAAGTGGCTTCTCATTTTAACGCTGAGATGGTTATCTGTGATAAACAAAGAAAACGAGCTAATGAAATATCCAGTATGGCTGTTATTGGTGATGTTAAAGGGAAAGATATTGTTATCATTGATGATATTTGCGACACCGGTGGAACACTCTGTAAAAGTGCATCCTTGCTAAAAGAAAAAGGTGCCAAAAGCGTACGAGCTATGTGTACACACCCTATTTTAAGTGGTCATGCCTATCAACATATATCAAACAGCGTTTTAGAAGAATTGGTTGTATGTAATACCATACCCCTCAAACATTTCTCACCTAAAATTAAAGCTATATCGGTTGCAACTGTTTTTGCGGCTGCTATCAAAAACGCTTATGAAAATAAAAGCATTACCAATTTATTTTCCAATATCCGACAACTGAAACTTAATTTATAACTCCAATAATGCTCGCGTAACTTCTAATAGCATTCGATGAATAATGCACGCGTATTTATTTTGTTGGGTGGGAATATTGGTAATACACTTGCTATATTCTCGCAAGCTAAAAACCTTATAGAACAAAACGGTTCTGTAATCATTCAATCATCATCAGTTTATCAGACAGCACCATGGGGTAACATACATCAAAATGATTTTTTAAATCAAGCTTTAGAACTTGAAACACCATTAACACCTTTAGATTTACTAAAATCATTTCTACAGATTGAGCACCGTTTAGGACGAATACGAACAGCCGATAAAATGGGCAGTCGTATTATTGACATCGATATTATATTGTTTAACAATCAAATCATCGACACACCGGACATCAGCGTGCCACACCCATCATTTAGAGATCGGCGATTTGTGCTTGTGCCTTTGGTAGAGTTAAATCCTGATTTTATTGATCCTGTTTCTAAAAAATCATTAGCATTACTGTTGGAGGAATGCACCGACCCGCTACCCGTTACAATTGTAATGGGTAATGATTAATTATCAATGTTTAATGAGTAATGAGTTATATGGCTTACCAATATTATTTTATTATTGCTCATTCACTTTCTTTAACATCTTCACCGCCACCCATTTTCTATTTCTATGGGCACTTCGTTCGCCTTGTTTTGCAAAGCCCTTCCTCTGAGTACATTCCAACTATATGCGAAGGGTAATCAATATGAAATTGAGCTATGCTACCCACGCATTTCATCATAGAGCACTATTTTTTTGCAGAATAAAAAAAATGTTTTGGTGGGTTTTGTTAGCTACGGGATTGTAGTTCGCTTTTTTGAAAGGGCATAAAAAAAGGGGTCAAGTTTATTTTGTGGGGAGTAAGCCTGTAAAATGTAAATTTTAAAGT
>JASGCP010000117.1 GCA_030053995.1 Phycisphaerales bacterium | reverse complement strand
TTTTTTCTTTGTTTCTTTCTTTTGTATCAAGACAAAAGAAAGAAAAATGACCTTTTAAAATACCAAATTATCATTTTTAAAATCATCAAACTTCTAACATTTTACCCACTCATTTCGTCATAGAGCCTTAAATAGTAAGGTTTTCAAGGTATCAAAAAAAGAGTAACAGGTATTTTGTTTTCTTTTACCAAGTCGTGCTTCCATCCCCATTCATTTTCGATAACGATATTCACCGTATAGAGACGATGCATGTATCGTCTCTATGGCAGGCTTGATTTTTTTTTGCTTTTTCTTTTGTATCAAGATAAAATAAATAAAAATGACATTATTAAAATACCAAATTATCGTTTTTAAAACCATCAAACTTGTAATTTTTTACCAACCATTTTGTCATAGAGACGCATCATTTTTACCATATATATCTAAAATTTCCTTGCGAAATTATTTTTTATTGAAAACAAATAAGTTTAATAAAATAAAAAATGTAACTTGCATGTACAGTTAGTTTTGGTTTACGGCCCACTTTTCTAAGTGGGCTTATTTTTTTTATAGCTTCTTGTTGTAATGCAAGTGATTCGAGACCATAAAAGATTGTGTAAATTTTTCCATAACATTTTCAACTGCCTATCCAATAGCTTTCTTTCTCCAAAAATATTTAAGTAGAACAATATTTTTTAGAAGTCAACAAAAACAAATACCTTTACATGATTGTTCGTAGAATATTCTTATATAATGGTTATATTTTGTAAATATGTCTCCAATAACCCATAGGCTTAATGATACCCAATCAGCATAAATATTTAATTATTAGTGGTCCTTGTAGTATAGAAAGTCATATTCAAATTTTGAATACTGCAAAAGCACTAAAAAAAATAGGGATGGTACATATTTTAAGAGCGGGGGTATGGAAAGCACGCACGCGCTTATCTGTTTTTGAAGGAATTGGTGATAAGGGGCTATTGTGGTTAGCAGAAGCGAAAGTCGAAACCGGACTACCAATCATGATCGAAGTTTTGTCGCCCAAGCATGTCGAACAGGCTTTAGCAATTGGTGTAGATTACTTGTGGATAGGTGCCCGTACTACTTGCAATCCCCATAGTGTAAAAGAAATTGCCGAGTCATTACGCGGTAGTGAGACGCCTGTTTTTATTAAAAATCCTTTAAATCCAGATATTAATTTATGGATTGGTGCTGTAGAGCGTTTCAGATATACTAATGTCAAACATATCGGGCTAATTCATAGGGGATTTAGTACTTATCAATCAGTAAATTTTAGGAATCCGCCTATATGGGTACTAGCTAAAAGTATGCGTGATGAATTTCCAAACATTCCCATTATTTGTGATCCGTCTCATATTTGTGGTTCAAAAGAATCTATCCCAAAAATTATGCGTCATGCGGCTAAATTAAAATATTCAGGTTTTATGGTTGAAGCACATATAGATCCATTTTCTGCACTTACAGATAAAAAACAACAGGTAAGCCCCAGCGAATTAAAAATACTCTTGGATCATATCTATACAATTAGTCAAGATAAAAAAGTTAATAACAAATTTTAAAATAGAATGGCAATGGTTGTATTGTCATTTATTAATTTTTAATAATTTATGTATCCACACGACTCCATTGTACCATATAAGGAAAGTTCTTTAAGCAAGAAAGAACAAGTAGCGTCTATGTTTAATAACATTGCCGATGGTTACGATCAGGTTAATTCATGGGCTAGTGTACAAATCGATCGATATTGGCGCAAAAATTTAGTAGCTGTTTTGCTTAATAACAAACCGCATAAGATATTGGATGCCGCTACGGGAACCGGTAAGGTAGCTTATTTGCTACATAATAAAATACCGCATAGCCAAATTATTGGTATTGATATGAGTGAAAAGATGTTAGCGATTGCTAATAAAAAAAAAGAACTACACCCTAATCAATCCAAAGATGCTCTGCCATTGTTTGAGAAACAAGATTGTGAATGTACATCTTTTCAAGATAATACCTTTGACGCCATAACAATTGCATTCGGTATTCGTAATTTTGAGAACTTAGAAAAAGGACTTTTTGAGCTGTATAGAATTTTATCACCCGCCGGCACCTTTGCTATTTTAGAGTTTTCTAAACCGACTATGCCCTTTGTTAAGTCTTTATATAACCTGCACATGCACTATATTACGCCAATGATAGGAAAGCTGTTTACCAATAATAAGCAAGCCTATCAGTATCTTTTTGATTCTGCTCATGCTTTTCCAGAAGGGGATGAACTTAAAAGGGTGTTATCAAAAATTGGTTTTAAAAATATTAAAAGTAAGGTGATGTCTCTTGGAGTTTGTTCATTGTACTGGGGTACAAAGTAGTTACTAAAAGCTATATTGTTTAGGCTACCTATGACATGCCTATAAAAGTCATTTTTTATAATACTTTTGATATAATTCGTGTGTAGTGTATGCTATGAAACCTTCAGTATCTATGTATGTTATGGTAATATTAAATTTTGCAATCACAGACTACTTTCTTCTTATTTACTAAATTATATCTCTAATATATCTTAACCACTCGTTTAAAAAATGCCCACCACCATAAGCTATAGTTTTTTAATTCAATCTTGTTAGATTAAATTTCTGAATGGGTTGATAGACCAAGGGGAACTTTTCTATAATAACATCGCTTTTATCAAGTCCGTAGGCTTGTTCATCGCTAAGGCTGTACTTATGTAGTGTGAAGTAAGCGTGTATTAAAAAACCTTCTTTTAAACTAAAATCATTCTCTTTAGATAAATATTTTTCACAGATCACAAATTTATAATCAGGTTCTGAATTGTATTTGTTAGACCCATCTGGTATTTTATGTAGATTAAGCTCTTCATTCTTAACTAGTTCTTGAACAATTTTCTTAAAATAAACTTCGCTACGTGGCTGTACTCTAAACCCTAAGTATATATTAATTTTAATAATGGTATCCTCAACTAATTCATTTACATCGTAGGCTAAGGTATAAGGTTCATCTGTTCTATGAATGTGCAAAAACCAGTAAACATTTGCTCTTTTGGGATTTTTAGAAAATATTGATTTAATTACGCGTTCTTCGATTTGACGCAGGTTATTAGCCTTGGTGAGATAAATTAAATGGGTAGCAAAACTAGGAACAGATGTATCAGTGCTCAGCTCTTTAATTTTATCACAATATTTATCGACATCAACAAAATGTTCAAAACTATTGTTAATTTTTCGAGCATAATACCAAACATACATTGTGGTAAATATACCAAACTCAAAGAATAAGAACATCCATCTTTGTTTTATTTTAGCTGCATTGGTTATAAAAAATGAACACTCTATAATTCCAAATACAATTAATATACCAACAACTAAATAAATATTCCATTTTTTTTTATATAAAAGAAAAAAAGTTAATAGATAGGTTGTCATCATCATCGCAACAGTAATCGAGAAACCAAACGCTGCTTCCATATTAGCTGATGTTTGAAAATACCATGTCGATATCAAACAACCAAACCAAAGTATTAAATTAATACTGGGTATATACATTTGTCCTTTAAAATTAGAGGGTCTCAGAATTTTAACTCTTGGCCAGAAATTCATACTGCTCGCCTCACTAATCATGGTAAAAGCACCAGAAATTAATGCTTGCGAAGCGATAACAGTAGCAATCGTTGCTATGATAATAACAGGTAGTAAAAATCCATCAGGTACAATTGTAAAAAAAGGATTCCTGTCAAACAGATAGTATTGCTTGTTTCTAAGTAGCCACGCAGCTTGTCCCAAATAATTACATACACAAGATATTTTCACGAACCACCATGTTATTCTTATATTTTTAAGTCCGCAATGTCCCAAATCAGAATATAATGCTTCTGCACCGGTTGTACACAAAAATATGGAGCCTAACAACCAAAAAGCACCTTTATAATGACTCAAAAGTAAATAACCGTAATAGGGATTAATTGCTTTAATGATAGTCGGATATTTTATTATCTCTTTTATGCCCAATATCATAATCATTAAAAACCAAATGGTCATGAATGGACCAAAAGAAGTTCCTATTTTCTGTGTACCAAATCGTTGGAAAAAAAAAAGCAAGCAGAGAATTGTCATAACAATAGGAACAGTCGGGATATCTTTCAATCCAGGCATCATGGTTAAGCCTTCAATAGCTGAGGCAACCGAAATCGGTGGTGTTAAGATACCATCTGCTAACAAGGCCGCCGCACCAACAATTGTTGGAATTATAAGATATTTACCATACCTACGAACGAGTGCGTATAGTGAGAATATCCCACCTTCACCATCATTATCGGCCATCAAGGTTAAATAGACATATTTAATTGTAGTTTGAAAGGTTAATGTCCAAAATATTAAGGAAATACTACCAAACAATAATAACTCTAGTTTATCGGGCGAGTAATAAGCCGTTGATAAAACTTGGTTAGCACCTGCCAGTGTTAATATTGGTTTAAATGTGTAAAGTGGACTTGTACCCAAATCACCGTATATAATGCCGAGTGCAACTAATAAAGCACCAGCGGTAACTTTATTAATATTATTTTTACTGGAATGCACGGGCAACCCACCTTGATTAATCATATCAGTTTATAAAAGATACAATTCAAAGGTAATAATAATTTACTGACTATCATTAAAATTTATTAAAGGTAAAATAAAGTGCATAGATTGAATATTACCAACCTAATACCCATGCAAAAATAAGAGGTGCTACAATAGAAGCGTCACTTTCAATAATAAATTTTGGGGTATGTATATCTAGTTTACCCCAAGTAATTTTTTCGTTAGGTACGGCACCACTATAAGATCCATAAGATGTAGTGCTGTCTGATATTTGGCAAAAATAATTCCAAAAAGGTACATCATGCCATTCTAAATCTTGATACATCATGGGCACAACACAAATTGGAAAATCACCGGCAATACCGCCACCAATTTGAAAAAAGCCAACACCTTTACCAAGTGCATTTTTTTTGTACCAATCTGAAAGCCAAACCATATATTCGATGCCCGTTTTAAGAATAGAAGGGCTAAATTCCTTTTTAATAATATACGATGCAAAAATATTTCCGAGTGTACTATCTTCCCATCCTGGTACGATGATTGGTATATTTTTCTCGGCAGCTGCTAACATCCAGCTATCTTTAGGATCAATTTCATAGTCGGCTTTCATTACTTCAGAACGCAATAATTGATACATAAATTCATGTGGGAAATAACGCTCTTTTTTATCCGCCGCACTTTTCCAAAGTTTTAAAATATGCTTCTGAATACTTCTAAAAGCCTTATCTTCAGGAATACAAGTGTCCGTAACACGATTTAATCCTTGATCCAATAAAGCCCTTTCTTGTTCGCCTGTTAACTCTCTATAATTCGGGATTCTTTTGTAATGTTTGTGTGCTACTAAGTTCATAATATCTTCTTCTAAATTAGCACCCGTGCAACTGATAATATGTACTTTATCTTGTCTAATCATCTCAGCTAAAGAAACCCCTAACTCAGCCGTGCTCATTGCACCAGCCAAAGAAATAAGCATTTTACCACCGCCGAGTAAATGACTATTATAACCTTTTGCCGCATCTACTAAAGTAGCGGCGTTAAAATGTCGGTAATGTTTTTCTATAAATTGGGAAACCGCTGCATTGCTTGACATATTGTTAAACATTTTTTTACATAAAAGCACAAATGTAGTTTATTTTTTATAGTTTATAGTAAAAGAGGGGGGGATAAAATTGTTTGTTCATGTGTTATATAAAAAAATAATTTTACATGTCCCATCATATTTAGAATAGTTAATAAAAAATACTAACTTCTCGGGGTATTAAAAATTTAGCAACTACTTTCTAAAAAAATATCATACTAAATGATGCGACAATTGACAACGGCAATTTTTGATGTTGACGGATTGATGATCAACTCTGAGCCCTTGTGGTTAAAAGTAACGATTGACAAACTTGAAGAAAATGGATTAACATTTACGCATCAAGAATTAATGCACTTGAGTGGCATACGAAATGATCAATTTGTTAAGCATGCTTTTGATACATACAATATAAAAAAAGATGCTCAATTTTATAAAAAACTATCCGTCTTAATAACAGAGGAAGTCGCTTGTTTACTAGACACATCAATGATTATGCCCGGTGTTCAATCATTAATAAAAAATTTTTACAAAAAACAATTTAAAATAGGTATTGCCTCCGCAGCACCTGTTTCTTATATAGAGCGTGTCATGCACTTGTTGGATATTGCACAATATATAAGCATCGTAGAGTCTGCTGAATATTTAGAACACAGCAAACCGCATCCGCAAGTATATTTGAATTGTGCTAAAAAAATGGGCGTATTACCTAAAAATTGTATTGCATTTGAAGACTCACACGCTGGTTTATTATCTGCTAAAGCTGCGGGTATGATTGCCGTTGTAGTGCCGGCACCTTGGCAGTATCATGATAGTGAGAAATGGCTTACTGCAGACTTGAAACTATCGGCTTTAACACAATTTGACGACAAATTATTATCGCAATTAATCAATGCGAACTCTTGAGATGTATTTAAGAATTACTATTTGTTAAAAAAATGGGCTCTATGACGAAAAGGGTGGGTAAAATGTTAGAAGTTTTATGACTTTAAAAATGATAATTTGGTATTTTATAATGTCATTTTTCTTTCTTTTGT
>JASGCP010000116.1 GCA_030053995.1 Phycisphaerales bacterium | reverse complement strand
TTGCAACGCCCTTCCTCTGAGGGCGTTTAGGCTACACGCTCAACGGTAATCAAATGTAAAATGTAACTAACTTACCCACTCAATTCGTCATAGAGCCTCATTTTTTTTGTAATATGGCATGAGCTATCAACCTTAGTTCTTTTACACGAAGAAGCAATCAACACTTAGCAATACAGGCTCTATATTTTTTTTGACAATTTGCCATGCAAGCATTACATGGCCATGCCGTATCACCATACAACTTGCTTCAATGTTTTAAAGCCATCATAGATACGATAATAGTAATTACAGTAAGAAATATAGTAGTTACAATACCAAGACCACTAATAAACCATTGCATCGTACGCGTTTCTTTTTCAAGTGATTTAATTTCGGTATTTATTTTCGTATCCAGTGCTTTAATTTCGGTAGTCATTTTTGTATCCAGTGTTTTAATTTCGGTAGTCATTTTTGTTTGCAGGGAGTCTATTTTCGTATTCAGGGCTTTGATTTCGGTAGTCATTTTCATTTCGAGAGCTTCTATTTTAGTAAGTATTTTTTCCATGTTATCATTAGTTTTATATTCAATAAATTTTAAAATAGGTTCTTTTGTGTCCAATGGCAATTTATTTGCTTCGTTAGCTATATCGTTTAGTTTCATAAAGTTAGTATATGATTTGTTGTTAGCTGGAAAAATAATGTAGTGTTATATCATTTTTTTTAAAACTACAATAGCCAATAAAATAGTAACAATTATCACTAAAATGGTCATAATAAGCAATGTGCCAAACATAATCCAGTTAAGTGCGTTATCATTTTTTTTAGGTGGTTGTGTTTCTCGAGTTTCTATATTCATGTTATTATCGGTTTTAATATAGGTTACAAATTTTAAAGTGGGTTATCTTGGTGATTGAGTTGTTTCGTTTGCTAGGTTGTATAAGGCTATAAGCAAAGATAATTATTTTTTGACTTGATGATGAAAAAGATTTAGCCAACATTCATTAATTCATCAGCACGGCACCGGTCATTTCAGGCGGTATAGGTAAGCCCATCCATTGTAGTATGGTAGGGGCTATGTCGGCTAATTTACCAGAATTAAGGTGGCTACGGTAATGATTATCAATCACGATTAACGGCACAAGGTTCATACTATGTTGCGTATTGGGTGAGCCATCCTCATTAATCATATAATCAGAATTACCATGATCGGCAGTTAGAAATATCGTATAACCTTTTTTTAAGGCGAAGGGTACAATTTTAGCAACACAGCTATCTACAGTTGCCGCTGCTTGCACGGCTGCTTTAAAAACACCCGTATGTCCAACCATATCGGCATTGGCAAAATTTAAGCATATAAAATCAAAATTCACTTGCTCTAATTTTTGTAGCAATTGATCTGTTATCTCAAAAGCACTCATCTGTGGCTGTAAGTCATAAGTAGCAACTTTGGGCGATGGCACCAGGATTCTTTCCTCACCAGAAAATTTATCTTCCCTACCACCACTAAAAAAGAAAGTAACATGCGGATATTTTTCTGTTTCTGCAATGCGGAGTTGTGTTTTGTTATTGTGCGATAGTATATCACCAAGCGTATTTTTTAGATCGCTGTTCTCAAAAAGGACTTCAATATTTTTAAACTGGTGATCGTAGCGTGTAAAAGTAACATAGAAAAGCGGTATTTTTTTCATCCCCCATTCAGGCTTATCCACTTGTGTTAACACCGTGCTTATTTCTCGGCAGCGGTCTGTTCTAAAATTAAAACATAACAATGCGTCATCAGGATTGATACGAGCCTGTTTGTCTGTAATAATTGGTTTTAAAAATTCATCAGTAATACCATTTTTATAAGATTCCGCAACAGTCTGTAATAAATTATCAGTAAACTGCCCTTCTCGTTTTATCAAAGCGTTATAAGCCAGCTGTATTCGCTCCCAGCGGTTATCACGATCCATGGCATAATATCTACCAATGATGGTTACAATTTTACCAACTGTTTGTTGAAGTGCTGCTTCTAACTCTGCTATAAATTTTACGCCACTTTTAGGGTCTGTATCCCTACCATCTGTAAAGGCATGGATGTAAACTTCTTTAATGCCTTCTTCGTGCAAGAGGGCACATAATTGTTTTAGGTGGTTAATATGTGCATGAACGCCGCCATTGCTGAGTAAACCCATGATATGCAAAGGCTTATGATTATTTTTTAAATAGCTTATTAGTTTAATAAACGCTGGGTTTTTGATTATATTTTTGGTTTTAAATTCGTTGTGAATTTTTTGTAACTCTTGGTACACAATTCTGCCGGCACCTAAGTTAAGATGACCTACTTCACTATTACCCATTTGCCCTTCTGGTAAACCAACGGCTTCGCCGAACGGAGTCAAAGTTGTGTGCGGATACTGACTATATAAGCTATTAATAAATGGCGTATGGGCTTGCTGAATAGCGTCTGCTTCTTTTTTTTTACCGATCCCCCAACCATCCATAATAATTAATAAATTTTTTTTGGTGGTTGTATTTTGCATAGCAGGTGGGAATAAAATTATTTGACTTTAAAATACAAGGGCAGGGTGATGCTATCGCCGTAAGAACTTTTAGCGGTAATATTTACAGTATCCACCGAACCTAAATAATTGGCACTGGGTTTAAATTGAAAGATGGCACTCGTGGTGTATGACTGTGGCACTAAGGCATTAATCCAGTTAAATTCGGGACCAAGGGCGTAAGACATACTGTCAAGGAGATTTTGCCCACTCGATGACCAGTATAAAGTATAAGTAGGAATATAAGGAACTTCGGGCTTGGTATTGATGCTTATTTGTGTAATGGGTATTACGCTAACCGACTTTGTATAAAACTGCATGGTGTCTGCATACAAATCAAATGAAAATGAATTTTTTTCAACAATAAAATTACTACCAAAGTAATACACATCCTTGTAGGTGTTGCTTGTTACCACTAAATTAAGCTCGATGTTTGGTGAGGCAACATTGGATATAAAATAATAAGCATAGTGTGTAACACCGCTGGTGAAATTTAACGGAACATTATAAGGTATCGGGGTATTGGTTGCCGAGTCTATTAAAATGTATGAAGTTGTAGGCGAAACATCATAATCCACCAACCAATAATATGATAAATCAGCATTAGGGGTCATCTTAGTAAAATCTAAAGTAACTTTTCCTGTATCTAATGCTTGAAATATAATTTGGATATTTGGATTGATAATCCCTTTAAAATTATTCTGTGGAATAAGCGTAATGGGCTTTGTTACAGAATCTAAAGACGCTGGATTAGTAACAGGTTTTCTAACAATTTTAAGGTTCAAATTAATATAAGGTTCAACCAGTCCTAATGAATTGGTAACACGAGCAACATAGTAAAATGTAAAATTAGTTGTTGTATCTTTTAAAAATACGGTGTTCGGTTTAACCTGCGTTTTGATACCGTCTATAATTGTATAAATGCTATCATTAATAACTGATACATAAAAAGAATCACCTACAACGGTTTTACTAATTTGTATGGTGATACTACTGGTGTCATAATTAACCCTTGGCGAATCAAGTACCACCGTAGCGGTAACACCAAATGCCGCCTCTGTAACACCACCACCACCGCTACTGCTGTCATTTTTTTTACATTGAATAAGTACTATTATAGTACATAAAAAAGATAAGACAAAAATTGAATGATGTTTAAATATTTGTTTCATAGTTGTTTAAAACTCTGCAAAGGTAATCTTTTTTATTGTTTGCAAACAGGATACTTGTAGGTGCTCTAATAAAAATGATAAGACGGCAAATTGTGCGATGAATTTTATCAGCACATTGTAACATTTTTACCTTAACTTTGCAAGTTGAATCGGTTATGTCATCAGCTACTTGATGGCCTATTTACCTGATCTAATCTTTTCTTTTATTCCTATTATTTTATTAAAAAAGATTGACTATTATAAACCATTTTATATTTTATGAGCCAACATGTAACAAAAGAAACCTTTGAAAAAATGAAGGATGAACTACAACGGATGAAATCAATTGATAGACCCGCCGCCTCAAAAGCCATAGCTGAAGCAAGGGAAAAAGGTGATCTTCGAGAAAATGCTGAATATGATAGTGCTAAAGAAGCACAGGGACTTTTAGAAGCTAAAATTAAACAGTTAGAGATTGCAATATCTTCTGCTATTATTTTGGATCCTTCAAAAGTTGATGTTTCAAAAGCTACTTTGCTTACTAAAATTACCATTACCCGCTTAAATGATAACAAGGTTTTCACTTATCAATTAGTGGGGGATAAGGACGCTAATATAGATGAAATGAAGTTATCTATTAGTTCACCCATTGGCAAAGGGCTACTGGGCCGACAGGTTGGCGAGGTGGCACAGATAAAAATGCCTAATGGTAGTACTCATTCTTTTCGTATCGATAATATCACGCTTTAAAAAAAATATATGTCTTCTATTTTTAGTAAAATCATTAATAATGAAATTCCGGCCTATAAGATTGCTGAGAATAATCAATTTATAGCCATTTTGGATATTTTCCCCGTTGCATACGGGCATACCTTAGTTATACCGAAAGTTGAAATAGATGCCATCTTTGATATACCAGATGCGTATTTACAAAATATATTAATTTTTGCTAAACCCATCGCTGTCGCTATTAAAAGTGCTTATCCTTGCAACCGCGTTAATATTATTACAGTCGGACTAGAAGTACCTCATGCACACATTCATTTGATACCTACGATGACAACAACCGATATGAATATTTTACGACCAAAACTTAATTTGTCTGTATCAGAATTACAAAAGGTTCAATCAAATATTCTAACATATTATAAAGCATGAGTTTATTGCGATTGAAGCATTATGGTGATGATTCAATAAAAGATATTTCATTAAAACGCTCGTTAGGACTTATTGAGTTGGTGGCGATGGGGCTTGGTGTTATTCTGGGTGCCGGTATTTTCAGTATGACTGGCTATGTTATTGGTAATGTTGCAGGACCCGCAACGATTATTTCTTTCGTTATTGCAGGGGGTGCTTGTTTTTTTTCTGGATTGTGTTATGCAGAAATTGCAGGCATGATACCCGTCTCTGGAAGTGCTTATTCTTATGTTTATAGTACGATGGGGGAGTTGATGGGGTGGATTATCGGCTGGGATTTGGTATTAGAGTGGGCACTCGGTTGTGCCTTGGTTACCGTTAGCTGGAGTAGGTATTTTGTTCTTTTTTTGGTGACCTTGCATATTAATGTGCCGTATAGTTTTTCGCATTCACCCTTAGAAGGTGGACTTATTGATCTACCAGCCCTCATTATTATAATCATTTTATCTTTAGTGGCGATGCGAAAAAATAGAGAGTCGTCTTTATTGAATATCGTCATCGTTATGATTAAGCTTTTAATCTTGATATCTATTGTTATTGTCGGTATTTCTTTTATTCATGCAGAAAATTTTCATCCTTTTATAGTCCCCCAAACAATGCTTGATAAAGGAATGAATAATTTTGGTTGGCCCGGCATTTATAAAGGAGCTGGATTATTATTTTTTGCCTATATCGGTTTTGAATCAATTACTACGGCTGGATTAGAATCTAAAAAACCACAAAAACATTTACCCTTAGCAATTATTATATCGCTTGCTATTGCAACGGTTATTTATGTACTGTTTGCGATTGTAATGGTTGGGGTAGCACCTTATCAAGCTTATCAAGGTGCTGATGGTATAGCACCTATTTATGTAGCTATAAAGCATTTTACAAACGGTACCACCATCAATGCACAATTCGTAGGATGGGGTATTATCATCACCGTGTTTATTTTAATTGGCTTTCTTTCTACAATTTTGATTGATCTGATTGCACAGAGTAGGATGTTTATGTCTATGAGCTTAGATGGCTTACTACCTAAAATGTTTGCTGATTTACATCCTAAGCATAAAACACCATATAAAAATAATCTTGCTTTTATGATATTGATTGGACTGTCGGCTGCTTTTTTACCCTTGAAAATACTGGGTGAATTATCAACGATCGGTACTTTGTTGTCTTTTGTATTGGTTTGTATAGGCGTGTTGCTACTCAGAAAAAAACAGCCTCATGCCGTTAGAAAATTTAAGGTTCCCAAAGTCAATTGGATTGCACCGATTGCTATTATTATTTGTTTGTCAATGATGCTTTCACTGGGGGCAGAAACATGGATACGGCTGTTTTTATGGATGGCGATAGGTATTTTGATTTATATTTTTTATGGGTATGATCATAGCCGTCTTGCTACAACCGACAATAGCACAAACAAGGATATCAAGTTCTTGCATTATTTGTTTTTTGGCTTAATAGTAGGTGCTTTGTCCTTGATTATCCACCGTATTGGTAATATACATACCCCAATTGAAGATAGTATGTTGTTGATGCTTGCTTTGGTGTTCCTATTATTGCTCATCTTTATATGGCAAACAATTCGTAAAAATAAGAAGTGTAACCATGTTTAATTTGATCGTTGTGTATTATTATGGTATAAAAAAGAAAAGGCTCTACGACGAAAAGGGGGGGTAAAATGTTAGAAGTTTGATGACTTTAAAAATGATAATTTGGGATACCGTTCAAGAAACTCTGTAAAATTAGCTTTTGTATCGAAAAGCAAAGGCATTGATAAAAGCAATAAATTAAGGCTCTATGACGAAAAGGGTGGGTAAAATGTTAGAAGTTTGATGACTTTAAA
>JASGCP010000115.1 GCA_030053995.1 Phycisphaerales bacterium | reverse complement strand
GTGTCAAAATAGTCGGGTAACCCTTCGGGTAACACATAACTAAAATAGTTGTTTTGTGTCATGTTTTTTACCCAAAAATTAATACTTACTCCCCACAAAATAAAAGTGTCGCCTTGTTTTGCAACGCCCTTCCTCTGATAGCGTTTTGCCTATATCCTCAATGGTAATCAAATATAAAATGTAACTAACTTACCCACTCATTGCGTCATAGAGCCACAAAAGAACTAAAGGGATAACTTGATTATCTTACTTGCATCAACCCCTGAAATTTCGACTATTTTAACCATTTTAGAATGAAATGATTTAGCTACTTCACTTTTCCCCTAAATATGATAGCCACAATTACGACCTTTATAATAAAATCTAAAAACTACCAGCTAATATCTGGTGGGCGAAAATGATTTTATCTATTAGATAAATGTAGGATGAAAGGAATAAACCATTTAAAATGCCGCCGCAATGATTACTTTCAATCCATTAATAACTGCGGGGGTAGACCAAGTTAGCCCCCCGTCAGTTGTATAGGAATATAATCCTTGAGTATTATTTGCATTAGTGCCAACAACCACTCCGTTTGTAGCTGATGAAAATGTAATTAAAGATGGGACAAGCGTACCATCAGAAAATGTTTTAACATCAGACCATGTTTGACCGGCATCCGTTGTATAAGAACATAACCCCGTGTTACCACTGGCGTTAGTACCAACGACCATACCATTTGTACTGGAGGTAAATGCGACTGAAAATGTGGAAAAACTACCATCAGCAAGTTGTTTTACATCAGACCAATTTTGACCACCATCAGATGTATATAAATATGAGCTTTTACCCGTGAGTAGAGCCTCTCCAAAAATAACACCATTTGTTGATGATGAAAAAGCAACTAACGATAAAGCACCAACAGGCAGTCTCTCAGGACTGACCCAGTCCCCCCCCGTCCATCGTATAAGAATATAAACCCTGGTCAAGGCTGGCGTTAGTGCCAACAACCACCCCATTGGTCGCCGAAGAAAATGCAACTGAAGATGGAATAAGCGTGCCATCAGAAAGGGGTTGAGCATTAGACCAAGTTTTACCGCCGTCAGTTGTAGAGGAAAATAATTGTTGATTAGTTGTTGAATTACTACCAACAATTACTCCATTAGTAGCCGATGAAAAAGCCATCGATGAAGCAAGAGAAAAACTATTAATTGTTCCACCTGTAGCCCATGTTAGCCCCGCGTCAGTTGTGTAAGAATATACAATTTCACATTGGGGGCAATTGATAGTGCCAATCGCCACGGCTTTTGAAGTAGATGTAAACACAACAGAATTAATAATACCATTATTAAACACCGGAATCTTTTGAGCGTTAGACCATGTTTTGCCCATGTTGGTGGTGTATGAATATAGACCGTTTTGACCATCCCCACCAACAGCCAAACCAATACCAGAAAAAGGAACAAAGGGGGTACCATTGGATGTGTTTTTTTTACAAGAAAAAATTAAACAAAGGAAGGATAAAAAAAGTATTATTTTTTGCATACTTAAAGGATTCTAATCATTAAAAATTGTAGGTAAATTATGACAAAGGTAATCAAAAAAAAAATAAACGGCTGGAGACTTCTAAAATTACCTGGCGGATTTTTTAGTCAATTGAATCAGCCAGGGGCTCTATATACTGATAAGAAGTCCGTATAATGCTACAAAGTGGTGATATTAAATCTATGGTGCAGGCAGTTTTTAAAATTTGCACCTAAAATTCTATGCTAGCTCGTCACTATTTTAAAAAAAATCCAAGGTTTATGTAGGCTTTCCTAAGAATTTAGCAGAACCGTTTAGTTCATATCCCTTCAAAAACACCAATTCCAAATAATGCGAAGTCATATTTGACAGGATCCGTAGCGTCCAGTAATCTCAAATTAGTATCTAGTTCTAACAATGCCTTTGCATCATTTTGGCGTCTTGTAAGCAACCCTAAGTGTCGAGCGACCTTAGCGGAGTGCACATCTAATGGGCAAGATAACTGTGCAGGTTTTATGTGCTTCCAAAGTCCAAAATCAACACCCCGATCATCCTGTCGAACCAACCACCTTAAATACATATTCATTTTCTTAGCTGCTGATCCTGCGTAAGGGTCGGCTATATGTTTTTGTGCATGTTCGGGATGGGTGGGTTCAAAAAAGTGTTTACGAAAATGATGAATAGCCGGTTGAAGCGAATCAGAAGTTGCATATTTATTAAACACCGATTCTATACCACCATGATTCTTATAAATATTTCTTAATCCCTTAATAAAGTACTTTATATCGATTGGCTGAAAGGTTCTATAAACAAAAGAATCAAGTTTATTAATCTGCTTTTGATTGGCAGACATAACAAAATCAAAAGGGGCATTTCCCAAAAGTGCCATTAATTTAAGTCCTGATTTAATAATTTGTGGGCGTTTTCCCCATGAAATAGTAGCAATTAAAAAACCTGAAATCTCAATATCTTCTTTTCTATTAAATTGATGCGGGATGCTAATAGGGTCCATATCAATAAATGCAGTCGTGTTGTACAACGAAACCTTATGATCTAAAAATGCCTTGAGTTGAAGGGTGCTATTTTTTGTAGGCTGTTTCATTGCACTTAGCTTATTATTATCCTACACACTTTACAAACGAGCTGAAGGTTACTAAACTTATAACTTCATTTCAGGTACAAAATCTGGCACTATTAACTTGCCTTCTGTTTTCTGTTTAATTTCTTCTACAGAAACGCCGGGTGCCCGTTCTAATAATAAAAATCCTTGGTCGGTAATTTCTATACAAGCGAGATCGGAAACTATTTTGTTAACACAGTGTAGCCCGGTTAGCGGTAGGGAGCAACGAGATTTTAACTTTGAGCGTCCTTGTGGATCGGTATGTTGCATGGCGACAATAATAAATTTTGCACCGGCGACTAAATCCATGGCACCGCCCATACCCTTTACCATTTTATTAGGGATTTTCCAATTAGCCAAATCACCTGTTTCGCTCACTTCCATTGCACCTAAAACGGTTACATCAATTCTACCTGATCGAATCATGCCAAAACTCTCAACACTATCAAAGAACGAACCACCGGGTAAGATTGTTACTGTTTCTTTTCCGGCGTTAATTAAATCAGGATCTACTTCATCTTCGGTAGGATATGGACCCATACCTAAAAGTCCATTTTCACTTTGTACAAATAAACGCAATCCTGGTTTTATAAAATTGGGCACTAAAGTAGGGATACCAATTCCTAAATTAACATACAAATCACTCTTGAACTCTTGAGCGATTCGTTTAGCAATACCGTATTTATCTAGTGCCATAAAAAGATTAATAATTAAGAATAGGTCATCAAACTACTTGATTCTGTTGTCGTATTTTAAGATTTTCAATTTTTTTCTCATAATCTTTACCTTGGTAAATACGAGAAACATAAATACCGGGGACATCCACCGTATCAGGGTCTATTGCACCGGCTTCTACGAGCTCTTCAACTTCAGCGATGGTTACTTGTGCTGCCTTAGCCATAGCAACACTAAAGTTACGCGTTGTTTTTTTAAACACTAAATTTCCGGCTGTATCACCACGCCATGCTTTCACCAATGAAAAATCGGCATGTAAAGCGTGCTCCATTAAATAGGATTTGCCATTGAATGTACGAACTTCTTTTCCAATAGCGATTTCCGTACCGTAGCCTGCCAAGCAGAAAAATGCAGGAATACCCATAGCAGCCATTTGGATTCGTGTGGCTAAAGTTCCCTGTGGTATTAGTTCAACATCTATTAAACCTGCTAACAGTTGTTGTTCAAATAAAGTATTTTCTCCTACATAGCTACCGATTATTTTTTTTATCATTTTTTGTTCTAAAAGTAACCCTACCCCATGACCATTAACCCCGGCGTTGTTAGAAATAATCGTTAAGTTTTTTATATTTCTCTTAACCAAGGCTTTTATAGAATTTTCAGGAATACCACATAAACCAAAACCGCCACTCATAATTGTAGCATTATCTTGAATATCTGCAACCGCAGCGTCCCCATCTGGATAAATACGAACCATAAATCTATAAGTTGAATATTTAATGTATAAAGTTTCAAAGAGTTTCAAAAAAATCCGTTCTTTCAATCTGTAAGTTTAGGTTTTTTATTTTATGATATTGTAAATACTTTCATGCACTACATTAAAGGTCATTTATTTAATTTAACTATTGCTCCTTTTTTTTCTAACAGCAACAATAATTCTTCTTGATCTTGATGATTAGGATTAAAACTAATGTCTGCTTCTTCGTAAAAACCAATTCTCTGAGCTAATAGATTCTCTAAGAATGTTGATAAATTTTGAGGTTCTATTTTTTTAATGAGTGGTCTTTCTTCTTGCTCTTTTTTTTCAGTCAGTCGTGTATATAAACAATCTAAGGAAACATCGAGCCATACCGTTGTACCGGTAAAGCGCATCCATTTCATATTATCATGATAACAAGGTGTTCCGCCACCGGCTGCAACAATGCAGGGTATTTTTAAAGCCAATGTTTTTAAAATCTCTGATTCGATTTTTCTAAAGTAGGTTTCTCCGTAAACATCAAAAATTTCAGTAATTTTTTTAGCCTCCTTTTTTTCAATCAGGGCGTCTAAATCGGTAACCGACAAGCCCATTTTTTTACTCAGCCAGTTACTCCAATAAGATTTTCCAGATGCGGGCAATCCTATAAAATATATATTTTTCTTTAGTTGGTACATAAACAAATTTGAATAAGTGGGATACAAATATTTTTGCAAGTTATATAAAAAACTGCTCACCCATTTTAAAACAATTTTCATTTTTTTGTACATCTAAAAATTATCTTTGCATCGTGTATGACTATAATTTTAAAAAAATAATACAACATGAATAAAGAAAAGCAGCCTGATGATTTGTTTCCATCAATTATAGCCCATGCAAAAGAATACGGGTTTATATTCCCAAGTAGTGATATTTACGAAGGGCTTAGTGCGGTGTACGATTACGGTCCTTACGGTTGTGAACTAAAAAGAAATATTCGCGAATACTGGTGGCAGTGGATGACTTTAGCCCATGATCATATCGTAGGCATTGATGCAGCGATATTCATGCATCCTACAACATGGAAAGCGAGTGGTCATATCGACAGTTTTTCTGATCCTATGATTGACAATTTAGATAGCAAAAAACGATACCGAGTTGATCACCTTATTGAATTGCATGCTGAAGAGCTAAAAAAGAATAACCAAACGGCATTAGCGGATACCTTATTACAAGAGATGGACGCTTGTATTGCTCAAGATAATTTTACCGGACTTAAAGAATTAATTGATCGTTACAAAATAAAATGCAGTGTTAGCAATACTTGTAATTGGACGCCGGTTAGGCAGTTTAATTTGATGTTTTCGACTCAGTTAGGTTCTGTATCTGATGAAGCGAACACAATTTATTTAAGACCAGAAACGGCACAGGGGATTTTTGCGAACTTTTTAAATGTACAAAAAACAGCCCGAATGAAAATTCCTTTTGGCATTGCCCAAGTTGGCAAAGCCTTCAGAAATGAAATCGTGGCACGCCAATTTATATTCCGCATGCGCGAATTTGAACAAATGGAAATGCAGTTTTTTGTGAAACCGGGTAGTCAAAAAGACTGGTATATTTATTGGAAAGAAGAGCGACTAAAATGGTATAAAAATATCGGCATACCCGTAGATAATTTAAGATACCATGATCATGTTAAAACAGCCCATTATGCTGATGCTGCGGTGGATATAGAGTTTAACTTCCCCTTTGGTTTTAAAGAAGTTGAAGGTATCCATTCGCGAACGGACTTTGATTTATCGCAACACCAAAAGTTCAGCGGTAAAAAAATGCAATATTTTGATACCGAAACTAATCAACATTTTATCCCTTATGTTATTGAAACATCAGTTGGGTTAGATAGACTTGTTTTATTGATCTTATGCAACGCTTACAAAGAAGAGGTAATTAAAAAAGAAAACGGTCCTGACGATAGTCGCGTTGTTTTAAAGATTCCCCCGCCACTTGCCCCAATAAAATTGGCGGTTCTGCCCCTTACTAAAAAAGACGGACTTCCAGAAATTGCACGAGCATTTATCGATACCTGCAAAACAAGTTTTAAATGTTTTTACGAAGAGAAAGACACTATTGGTAAACGCTATCGCCGGCAAGATGCTATTGGTACACCTTTTTGTGTTACCATTGATCATCAAACAAAAGATGACCAAACAGCTACAATTAGATACCGCGATTCTATGTTGCAAGAGCGACTGCCATTAGAAGAAATAAAGAAAAAGATTAGTGCGATTATACGGTTGCCGTTGTAGGGGGAAAGGGTATGTACAATCAAAAAGAAGGGGGCATTGAAAAGATATGAACAATTTTGCTGATCGTTGATATTAAAAATGCGTCAGGGAATAGAAATAAAATGGCTCTATGACGAATTGAGTGGGTAAAAATCGTAGAAATGAATTGGTTTTTAAAACGACAATTTGATATTTTATAAGGTTATTTTTCTTTCTTTTGTCTTGATACAAAAGAAAGAAACAAAGAAAAAATCAAGCCTGCAGAGTAAGGGCTGCAAAACTACGGCTCACTTCGTTATCGAAAATAAATGGGATCGGATATATAGAAATCGATTGGTAGCGATTAGATTTTATTTACCTGCTTCTTTACAATTTTAGTATCGCT
>JASGCP010000114.1 GCA_030053995.1 Phycisphaerales bacterium | reverse complement strand
TTCTTCTTTAGAGTTAAAACTTACTTCTCTTAGCACCTCAAAAAATGATTTAGCCCATTTTTTACTAATATCTTTTTAAAAAAACATCCATTGTGCATTAAAACGAATCGGCACGTAATTGCGTAGCCGTCATTTTTTTGTATCTTAATGCCATGAAATATCTTATTTTTTCTATTATTTTTAGTGGACTATTTTCGATTGCAAACTCAAATCCTATAGATCGCTCTAAAATATGGGTTTTGGTAGATTCACAATCGGTCGTATATGTTAGAGGGTACAAAGCCGTTCATTTGCCCGGCGATATTGATTCCTTATTGTACGCTACACTGTCACAATATTTTAAAGATTATCATAAGATTCCCTATATAAAAATTGTATCACTGTATCCCGAATATGTTCCTGAAATGGGTTTACGCGGTGATATCAATGATGCAATCTATCATACATTAGAAAAAATAAATACTACTTATTTGTATGATGACAATAGTAAAAAGCATATTAGTTTAACTGATATCCCGTCTTCTTTGTTAGGGCAATTTTTACCGGGTTTGAACAAGCATCCTGCTACACTGGTTATCGAAATGCCCAATGCTTATAGTAGTAAAAACCTGTCGCATACCATCGTGATTGATTCCATTAGTAATTTTGGTATTGATCATTCGTGCTATGCGTTATTGGTTCAAGAACAAGCATCTCAATTTATTTTGCTCATCAACATTCGCGGGCAATTTATTTTTTTATTAGGATATTATCCACTTGCTACGCCAACTAAAAATAAAAATGATATTTATATGCGTAACGATACCTTGTGGGTATCTAAAAAACCTATATCTTTGCACGAGCTTACTAATCCATATACTAAGATTTGGGGCTTCAATCCATGATTTTTATTGACACACAAAAAAATCATAGAAATATTTATTGGCAAACGATTGATGATGAAAATTCTTGTAGCACAGCAAAATTATATTATCGGCGATTTAGAACATAATACCACCAAGATATTACAGGCTATACAAGTAGCAAAGATTACAAGTGCCCAATTAGTTATTTTTCCCGAGTTGGCATTGAGTGGTTATCCACCCAATGACTTATTATACCGATCGTCTTTTTGGGAACAATTAAATGAACAAGTAAATAAAATTAGGTGCTCTTGTGATACGGTATCCATTTTATTAGGATTACCCACTAAGTATATACAAGATGGCAATAAAATGTACAATTCAGTTCATTTTATTAGCAATCAAACTATCAAACACACAATACATAAAACTTTATTACCATCTTATGATGTATTTGAGGAAAAAAGATATTTCAGTGCAGCACCCATAGAGCAAAATCCTATCATTATTGTTGATGGCATCAAAATAGCCGTTACTATTTGTGAAGATATTTGGCATGCAATCGATTCTAAAACAAATTATACCGACAATCCTTTGGTTGCTATCGAGCGTCATCATCCTGATCTAATTGTTAATTGCAGTGCCTCACCTTTTGATTATAAGCAAGCTATAAAACGACAATCCGTAGTCGAAAAGAATATAGCTTATATGAACATTCCTTTTGTGTATTGTAATACGGTGGGTGTTCAAACAGATATTATTTTTGATGGTGGATCATTTGTTTATGATCCGTCTAAAAAAAGCTATAATTATTTACCTTTTTTTGAAGAAAGTTTATCTTGTTTTGATATGGTACACCATAAGCAATTATCAGTCCCCAATCAAGTAGCGATCAGTTTATTGGATACTACGTGGACAATTAAAGATTCGTTAGAAAATAATAATAGTTGTGACATAGCCTTGATAGCCCAAGCATTAATATTCGGAGTCAAAGAATATTTCACAAAAACACCTTTTAGAAAAGCGGTCATTGGATTAAGCGGTGGTATTGACTCCGCCATAGTATTAGCATTAGCCCAAAGAGCATTAGGTGCAGAATCGGTACAGGCAATCTTATTACCATCTGCATTTTCATCAGATCATTCAGTAACGGATGCGGTACAGTTATGTAAAAACTTAGGGGTGTCCTATACAATTATACCGATTAATCATTTATATGATGACTATATAACAGCCTTAAAACCTGTATTTAAGGATACGGCTTTTTCGATAGCCGAAGAAAATATGCAGAGTAGGATTAGAGGAACGCTACTCATGTCTTATGCTAATAAATTCAATTATTTATTACTGAATACTTCAAACAAAAGTGAATTAGCAACCGGCTATGGTACTTTGTATGGTGATATGGCGGGTGCCTTATCACCGCTGGGGGATTGTTATAAAACACAGGTTTACGAATTAGCGAATTATTTGAACAGTCAGCAATCAAACATTCCTTTGCACATTATACAAAAAGCACCATCGGCTGAGCTCAAACCCAATCAAAAAGACTCGGATAGTTTGCCAGATTATGATATTTTAGATAAAATACTTTATGCTTTTATTAATACGCATGCTACGCCGTGTGATTTAGAAAAAAGTTTTGACTCAATATTGGTAAAACGAGTGTGGCACTTATTGCAGGTTAGTGAGTATAAACGAAAACAATTCTGCCCAATATTACGGATTTCTGCACGGGCTTTTGGATTTGGTTGGCGGATGCCCATTGTTGGCAAATGGCAAAATTAAAAAGGACACCAAGTTTAGTATCCTAATATTTTCAGCATACTTTTTGCAGTTTGTTCTTTTGCATACAGCCAATCAACTTGCTTACCATTTTTATCGATATCAACAAGAACATGTTTTGGGGCGGGAATAAGACAATGCTTGATTCCACCATAGCCACTAATTTGGTCTTGGTAAGCTCCTGTATGAAAGAACCCAACATAGAGCGGTTTGTTATTATCAGGATGCTTAGGATTAGTGTGCTTTGTTTTTGGTAGGAATACCTCACTCACATGGGCATCCGAGTCGTAATAATCGTGACTATCGCAAGTAAGCCCACCGAGTACTACGCGTTGGTATTCATTATCCCATTTATTAATAGGTAAGAGTAAAAACTTTTCGCCAATGCCCCATGTATCAGGTAGCGTAGTAATAAAAGATGAATCAATCATATACCATAATTCTTTATCGTTCTGATTCTTTTCACCAATAACGCTATAGATATTCGAAGTACTTTCGCTAACGGTAAAGCTACCAAATTCTGTAAAAATATTAGGTACTTCGATACCTGCTTTTTTACATCCTTTTTTTATATTTTTAACTATTTCATCCACAATAAAAGCATAATCAAACTGAAAGCCAAGCGAGTGCTTAATAGGAAAACCACCTCCAATGTTTAGTGAATCAAGTGTAGGACATATTTTTTTAATTTGACAATAGAGATTAATCACTTTATTTAATTCACTCCAATAGTAAATATCATCTTTAATACCCTTATTCAAAAAGATATGGAGCATTTTTAGCTGATATTGATCATCATGACCGTAAATTGATTTTTGATAAAAATCTAGAATCTCATTGGCACGAATTCCAAGACGGGATGTATAAAATGGGAAAGTAGGTTCTTCTTCTGCAGCTACACGAATGCCTAATTTAAAAGGTTCTTTAGCGAGCTTGCTATATGATTTTAATTCATCTTTACAATCGAGTATGGGTACTACATTAGTAAACCCTTCATTAATGAGTTTGACAATACGATTAATATAAGACGGTTGCTTATGTCCATTACAAATTATGTAACTATCGCGTGTTATCTTTCCCTTCTTGTATAAATTTTGAATGATATCAATATCATAAGCGTAAGAGGCTTCAATATGAATTTCATGCTTCAGTGCCTCTTCCACTACAAATGAGAAGTGCGAGCTTTTAGTACAATAACAGTAAAAATATTGTCCGTTATAGTGATTTTTTTTAAAGGCATCAGCAAATAACTTTTTTGCTTTTTTAATTTGCGTACCAATTTTAGGTAAGTAGGTTATCTTTAGGGGTGTGCCATATTTCTCTATTAGTCGTTTTAGGTTCATACCTTGATATTCAATATAGCCATTCTCGCTTACAATAAAACTATCTTGTGGGAAATCAAATGTTTGATTCACTAAGGATGTATAAGAATTATTCATGTCTTGTGTAGAAAATATTTTTTTATTAGTCATTTCATTAGGTCGTTACGAGCTCTTTTAGTAATCCATAATTTCTTTTTAAACATTCGACAGGGTTCTTAATATGCCATTCAAATTCCTCCCTAAAATGTCTAATCGCCGCTGCAACTGGCCAGGCGGCAGCATCACCAAGTGGACAAATCGTATTACCTTCTATTTTACTTTGAATATCCCACAGCAGATCAATATCAGACATTCTACCTTTACCGTGTTCAATATTGAGTAAAATTTTCTCCATCCATCCAGTTCCTTCTCGGCAAGGTGAGCATTGTCCGCAACTCTCATGCCTATAAAATCGGGCTAAGGTATAAGTATGCTTAACCACACATTGATCTTCATCGAATACAATAAATCCACCGCTACCCAACATGCTACCCGTAGCAAAACCACCGTCTGATAAACTTTCATAATTCATATAACGCGTTTCATTTTTGGCCGTTTTCAGTAGGAGATGTGTTGGTAAAATAGGTACGGAAGAGCCACCGGGAATACAAGCTTTTAATTTCTTACCATGGGCTATACCACCGCAATACGCATCACTATAAATAAATTCCTCTACACTAATGGTCATATCAATTTCATAGATACCTGGTTTATTAATATTACCACAAGCACTTAATAATTTGGTACCAGTAGATTTGCCCACACCAATTTGTGCATAAGCACTTGCACCCATATTAATAATAGGAACAACAGCAGCCAAAGTTTCAACATTATTAACTACGGTTGGTCTTTCCCATAAGCCCTTGATAGCGGGGAAGGGTGGTTTAATTCTTGGATTCCCTCTTTTGCCTTCCAAACTTTCTAACAGGGCGGTTTCTTCGCCACAAATATAAGCACCAGCACCTCGGTGAACATAAATTTCACAGTCAAATCCCGACTTGAGAATATTTTTACCGAGCCACCCATTTTGTTTAGCTTCCGCAATAGCTCGTTCCAGTATCGTAGCAATCCATGCATACTCACCACGGATATAGATATACGAATGATTACTACCCAAGGCAAACGATGAAATGATCAATCCCTCGATAAGCAAATGTGGGATATGTTCCATCAAATACCGGTCTTTAAAAGTGCCGGGTTCACTCTCATCAGCATTACAAACAAGGTGCCGGGGCACACCAGCAGGTTTAGCAATAAAACTCCATTTCATACCCGTTGGAAATCCTGCACCACCACGACCGCGTAAGCCACTTTGTTTCACCTCTTCCACAATAGCATCTGGAGTCATTTTTAATGCTTTTTCTACACTTGTATAACCACCATTTTTTCTGTAAATATCGTAATTTCTAATGCCTTCTATATGAATGTTTTGTAACAATAACTTTTTAGACATGTACTATTTTTTAATACCACAAAGTTAATCAGTTCTTTGCAAATCCCTGTTTATTTTTTTGAAAAATAAACAAGCATCATCAAAAACAACAATACCTTATTTGATTAATATTGTTGCATTGATTTGACAACGAAATTTCAGTCTCACATTTTAAAATGCTGGCTATATCTTAGAAAATATTTAAAATAAAAATATTACTTTTGACCGCTTAATAGATGATCATTTTCTAATAAAACAAACAAGTAAATTCAGATAATTCATACTAAAAAAAAAAATGTGACGGAAGCAATTATAGACATAGAGAACATAAATCCTGTTGACTTATTCGGTTCTAACAACAGTAACATAGAAATATTTAAAAAACATTTTCCACTTGTTAAAGTACTGATTCGAGGTTCTACAATCAAGTTGTCAGGTTTAGAAGAGCAGGTAAAAGAAGCAAAAGCCAAATTATTATCTATTATTCATTTGATTGAGAAAGGCGGGTATATTCCAGCATCTATTATGGAAGATTTATTTCATCATGAATCGAATAATAGTCTAACACATTCGGCTTTTACAGATGAAACCATTATTTTATTTGGTACAAATGGTAAGATTATTCGATCGAGAACGGTCAATCAAAAGAAGATGGTAGACTCTTCAGAGAAAAATGATATTGTATTTGCAACAGGTCCAGCGGGAACAGGAAAAACATACACCGCCGTTGCATTAGCAGTAAAAGCACTCAAAAATAAACTCGTTAAAAAAATAATTTTAACAAGACCAGCTATTGAGGCGGGTGAAAATTTGGGCTTCTTACCGGGCGACCTAAAAGAAAAAATCGACCCCTATTTGCGACCGCTTTACGATGCACTCGAAGATATGATACCAATAGAAAAATTAGCGAGTTTGATGTCTAATAAAGTTATTGAAGTAGCACCTTTAGCTTATATGCGCGGGCGGACTTTAGACAATGCCTTTATTATTTTAGATGAAGCCCAAAATACAAATGATTTACAACTCAAAATGTTTCTAACGCGCATAGGTGCAAATGCAAAAGCAATTATTACAGGTGATCCTACGCAGAATGACTTACCTTACAACCAAAAAAGTGGGTTAGATAAGGCTATTCATATCCTCCAATCAATAGAGGGTATTGCTCATGTTGTACTCACTGAAGAAGATGTTGTACGTCATAAGTTAGTCAAACAAATAATTAAAGCCTATCAAAATAGTCAGAAAACTTAATTTGGCTCTATGACGAAAAGGGTGGGTAAAATGTTAGAAGTTTGATGACTTAAAAAATGATAATTTAGTATTTTATAAGGTCATTTTTCTTTCTTTTGTCTTGATAC
>JASGCP010000113.1 GCA_030053995.1 Phycisphaerales bacterium | reverse complement strand
AAGAAAGAAAAATGACCTTATAAAATACCAAATTATCATTTTTTAAGTCATCAAACTTCTAACATTTTACCCACCCTTTTCGTCATAGAGCCAAAAAATATTATTTAACTGTCAATTTTATATTATTTAATAGTTAACTTAAAGAACAATTGACCAAGCAGTTATTTTTGATTTTTAAAATAAAAAACGAAAAGCATGAAAAATATTTACACGATTAAACACAAAATTTTATTGCTCGTACTATCAATGAGCTTTTGTATCTATCAGCCAGTTGCTGCACAGTGGATTAATAGCAGTAGTTATGTTGACGCCGATATCAAAGAACATAAGTTTAAAACAAACTTCGATCTCTCTTTGGGCTACGGTTATGCCTCATTTGGACAATTTGTTTATAGTAGCTATTTTAATTTGAATAGATATTATACTTATAACCTTAATAATATTAGCTATTATAATTTTGCTAATTACGGAACCGCTGCACTAACTGGTAGATTTTTAGTTGCTCGCGGACTTCGTGTTGGTTTTGATGTAACCTATGAACGAATTAATGCTGATGTTTTTCAAACGCAAGGGGCGTCTGGTAATGATCCAGGATATAATGTAAAAATTGGTTCGCAAAGTGCTAATGTCATAGCAATCATGCCACGCGTTGACGCTTTTTGGTACCGTTCAATTAATTTTAGATTATACTCTACCTTGTCTGCCGGTATTGCTATTGTATCAAGTCAAACGACGGTACCTGATCAAAATGGCAATGTTTTACCAAAAGAAAATTTTGTAAACTTTGCAGGACAAATAAGTCCCATTGGTTTAGAAGCAGGAAGAAAATTGAGTTTTATAGCAGAGCTAGGCTGGGGATATAGAGGCATTATTAATGCTGGTGTTCGATACCGATTCTAATTTTCTCTTCTTACAAAAAATCGATTGTACCATTATCACTTGCTCAAGAGCAAAAATAATTGTAAATTAATAGAATCTATGAAGTGTTACCTTGAGTTGTGGAATATTTGAATATTTTTTACCAATAATTTCTATGAATATAAAATTACATGTTGCGGTTCTTTTTTCTTTGTTGATAGGTTCATTTAATCATTTGCAGGCTCAAAATAATAATCGGAAGAAGATTGGTAGTGATTTTATTGTTAGCGGTACCGTAAAATCGCAAGCTACTGGTGAAACATTAATTGGGGCAACAGTAACGGTTGTTAGTAAAGACGATTCCAAACTGGAACCATTTGTTGTGGCTACTAATAATTTTGGTTTCTACTCGATTGGATTGCCACGCGGTGCTTATTCTGTTAATATTTCTAGTGAAGGATACCAGATTTATACACAGAATGTTACCTTAGATAGAAATACTAGGGTTAATGTTGCTTTAGATCCGGCTGTTTCAAATTTATCTACGGTTGTTATTCAAACCAAATCCTATGCTCGTAGCTTGGCGAGTACGCAAACAGGCGTAGAAAAATTAGATTTAAAAGAAGTGGCTAAAATACCCGTGCTGTTTGGTGAACGAGATGTGTTAAAAGCCTTACAAACATTGCCCGGTGTACAACCTGCCGGCGATGGTGCCGCCGGCTTTTATGTGCGCGGTGGAACCAATGACCAAAACTTAATTTTATTAGACGGGGCAACAATCTACAATGCTTCGCACTTTTTTGGTTTTTTTTCTATCTTTAATTCTGATGCTCTTAAAGATGTAACGCTCTATAAAGGTACTGCACCTGCTAATTATGGCGGTAGAATTTCATCGGTGGTCGATATTATCATGAATGATGGTAATGATAAACAGTATAAAGTGAGTGGCGGTATCGGTATTTTAGCAAGTCGTATTTTAGTTGAAGGTCCAATCGTTAAAAATAAATCATCTTTTTTGTTTAGTGCACGGCGTTCCTACGCGGATCTTTTTCTTAAATTATCGCCTGATCCTTCCTTACGAAATAATCAAATTTATTTTTATGATTTAAACGGTAAAATTGATTACCAAATTAGTGATAAGGATAAATTGTTTTTGTCGGGATATTATGGTAAAGATTTACTGAGCGTTAAAGATCTTTTTGGAATCGGCTGGAGCAATGCTTCATCTACTTTGCGTTGGAACCATTTATTCAACAGTAAGTTGTTTTTAAATAGCTCTTTGATTTATAGTAATTTCAATTATGATATTAGTATCACGAGCGGGCAAACATCATTTAAAATTTATTCGATAATCAATGATTTTAGTTTAAAAGAAGATTTTCAGTATTATTTTACAAAACGGACAAAGTTCTATTTTGGTGGTGGGTTAGTTTATCATCAAATAACACCCAATAGTATTAAATCTACCGGAACACAAGGCGTTAATTCTATTATTACACCTAAGCAGAATTCATTAGAAGGCTCGGTTTATTTTTCAGGAGATACCAAAGTGAATAGTATCTTCAATATTACTTATGGACTTCGTGTATCTTCATTTAGTATTGTTGGCAAAGGACAATTTTATGATTTAAATAGCGACGGCAGCATAAAGGATACGAATAGTTTTGGCGTTGGTACGGTGGCGAAAACATATTATGTGCCCGAACCACGATTAGCCTTGAGCGTTTTATTACCCCACCAAGCATCTTTCAAATTTAGTTACGCCAGAAATGCACAATATATTCATCAAGTTACTAATTCTACTACCTCATCACCAACAGATTTATGGACGCCAACAACGAATAATATTAAACCGGAAATATCAGATCAATTAAGTATTGGTTATTATCAGAATTACCTTAATAATACTTTGGAGTTTAATGTGGAAACTTATTTTAAATATCTTTATAACCAAATTGACTATCGTAATGGTGCTAATCTTGCCCCTACTAATTCAATCGAATCGGAGCTCTTGTACGGCGTGGGTAGGGCTTATGGTATCGAGTTTTTGTTGAAAAAAAGAATCGGTAAATTTACGGGCTGGATTAGTTATACTTTGTCTCGTACCGAAAAAAGAATTGTTGGTATCAATAATGGTAGCTGGTATGCTGCAAAACAAGATAGAACCCATGATGTTAATATTGTGTTGATTTATGATATTAATAAAAAATGGTCTGTCTCTGCCAATTGGATTTTTTATACGGGTAATGCTGCAACCTTCCCCAGTGGCAAATATATGGTTGATAATAATGTTGTCTTTTACTATACTGATCGAAATGGTTACCGATTCCCTAATTACCATCGTCTTGATTTATCCGCTACCGTGCAACTGAATCGTAAACCAAGACGATTTAAAAATGAACTCGCCTTCGGTGTTTATAATGCTTACGGAAGACAGAATGCCTATATTATTAATTTCCGGGTTAATCCGGATAATCCACAGCAAACCCAAGCGGTTCAAACTGCATTATTCTCTTTTGTACCATTTATTAGTTGGAATTTTAAATACTAATCAACAAGATTTATATTCTTTATGATCAAATATCCTTTCCTTTGCTTAGTAATAGTTGCAACAACCTACTCACTGTTGTTGGTGTCTTGTCAGAAAGTCATTAATTTGAAGTTCCAAAATGGAGAAACCCAATATGTTGTTGAGGGGCAAATAACGGATTCGGTGCCCCCTTATCAAGTTCGTATTACGCGTTCGGTGCCCTTTACAGATAATAATATTTTCCCACCCGTTACTAATGCTTTTGTGGTTATTACGGATAATACAGGTGTTGTCGATACTTTAAGGCAATCAGTCGATACGCCCGGTGTTTATTTTACGCAAAAAATAAAAGGGATGGTTGGTAATACTTATAACTTAAAGATCGAGGTTGATAATAACACTTTTACAGCACAAAGTACTATGCCACAAAAAGTTAAAATGGATAGCATTACAACTTTATATATACCTGCGTTTAAGAATTATTTTGTTTGGCCATCGTTTACTAACCCGGCTGATAGAATTGCTTATTACCGATTTGATGTTTTTGTGAACAATGCACAACAAACAAACTTTTTCACTGGTGATAATCAATCAGCAAAGGGTTTAGTATATTCAACACCTTTGTTTGGTTTGGACTCTACAATTAAATCGGGCGACACGCTAACAATTATTATGTATAATGTGCAAGAGGATATTTATAATTACTTTGTTGCACTCGGTTTAAATAAAAACGGGAATAATATTCCTGCTAACCCGGTGAGTAACATCACAGGTAATGTATCTAATATTGTAGGCTATTTTAGTGCTAATACGATACAAACAGTAGGTAAGCGGGTGCGGTAGGGTATTATAGGCAATATGATGAGTATAGTACATTTCGTTGAACTTTACCCATGGCATTTTTAGGTAGTTCATTAATCCAAAAAAAATGCTTCGGTATTTTATAGCCCGCTAATTTTCCTTTTAAAAAACATTTTATATCCTCAAAATTAGGTTTCTCTGTTGCATTACATACCAAAGCAGCTATTACTCGTTCCCCTAAGTCTGTATCAGGTACGCCAAAAACAGCCACTTCTTCTATATGATGGCTTTCAAAAGACAGTATTACATGCTCCACTTCTTGAGGATAAACTTTATATCCGCCCGAAATGATCATTTCCTTTATCCTGCCAACAATTTTTATATATCCTTTTTCATCCCACATAGCTAAGTCCCCCGTCTTAAACCATCCGTTTTCATCAAAAGATATGTCTTGTTTTTTCCAGTATCCTTTCATAACGGTTTTACCCTTACATACTAATTCGCCTATATTTGAAGGTTGCCCTGCTAAAAAATTGATGGGCGTGCCTGTAGGATCTATTAAATTAATATTTATGCTTGGTAAAGGAATGCCAACAGTACCTATTCTTCTGTGTCCTTCATAAGGGTTTGCAAGTGTAATTAAAGTTTCAGACATGCCGTATCGTTCTAATATCTCATAGCCCCCCGTACAAGTGTAGAAGGTCTCAAAAGTTTGTATGGATAGTGGTGCTGACCCTGATAAAAACAAACGGATACTACCAACCGCTGTACGATTAAACGATGGACTATTAATTAATCGATTATACATGGTAGGTACACCCATAAAAATAGTTGCTTTTTGAAAATGGGGTACTACCTCATCGCAGTCAAAACGCTTAAATAATTTGATTGTAGCACCACTGTATAATCCTAAAAAAAGATTAAGTGCTAAACCGTGTACATGAAAAATAGGGAGTGCATGAATTAGTACATCTTGTTCATTGATTTTCCACGCATGTTTTAGGTCAATAAGTTGTGCAATAAAATTCGCATGTGTTAGCATGGCACCCTTACTTTTTCCTGTCGTCCCCGATGTGTAAATAATAACGGCAATTGCATCGACATCAACTGATTTTGTTTCTATATTGATAGGGTTATCAACAACAAGGGTGACAGGCTGTTCTGGTGTGTATAATGCACCGTTATAGTTTTTTACAATTTGGTTAAACTGTTTGGCTACTGCATCCGTACAAATAAATAAAGCAGGCTCGGCATCTTCTATGAAATATTGTATTTCTGTATGTCCATAACTAGGATTAATTGGAATTAAAGTATAGCCTAATTTAATAACCGCTAAGTAAATATAAATGGTGGTGATATTTTTTTCTAATTGTACAAGAATTCTTGACTGTTCTGGTAGTTGAAATTGTAATAATACGCGTGCATATTGGTCAACGACATGGTTTAATTGATGGTATGAAAGTATTTGTTGTTCATCAGGAAGCTCAAAGGCAATTGCCTTAGGCTGTGCAGTTTTTAAAAGATGTTTATATAAGTTGTTATCTGAATTGTTGTGTGTCATGTTTTTTTATTATTGATTCAAATATTGTAACATTACTGCATACAGTACTTTCTTTTCTGTTATATTGAGTGGTGTTTTAAGGGTGTCATCTATAGCTAAAAAATGCCTTTTGAAAGCATTAAATACGGTAAAGCTATCTTTGGTATGATAGCCAACGATTTTTAATGCCCATACTGCATTAAAATTACGGGGTAATACTATATTGGCCGTATCGTACCAATACCCAAAACCTTCTTGGGCAAGTTGTTGCCATGGAAAATAAACATTGGGATCATTTTTACGGCCGGGTGCAATATCGCCATGTCCAATAAAATTAGCAGTAGGTATTTTATATTTGGTTTTTAATATATGCAAAAGACTAATAAGACTATTTATTTGTGGTTCTGTAAAATATTCATATCCGTTGTTGTCTAACTCAATACCAATAGACCCTGAATTAAGATCCGTGAGGTTACCCCATTGACTAACGCCCGCATGATAAGCCCGTAAATAATCATTAAGAAAATGGAAAACACGACCATCTTTAGCAATTAAGTAATGTGCACTAACTTGACTTTTTACCTTTGTAAATGCTTTTATGGTTGCTTGATAATTGTCTTGTGCCGTATGGTGAATGATTACAAAATTAGGTCTGCGCATATTGAAGTTGACTGTCCCAATCCAATGTTTTTCTTTAGGTATCGTGTCAGTGCAAAGGGTTTTAGGTCTCTTCCTGATATCATTAGCAAAGGAGTCGGCCTCTTTAAGATATAAATTATTAGAAAATTTATAAGGTGTTGAACAAGAACCACACAAGATAAGTACCATTGTAATATGAGCTAAACAATAGCATAGACGCATAAATGGGGGTAAGTTTTAGAGTGTTTTTAATTTAAATGTTTCTTGTGCAAGTTTAGTGTATTATTTTTGAATGTTGACGGGGATAGGGTAAATATCTTAGACGATTGTTTTAGTCTTTTGTTACCTTGGCTTTCTCAAAATAGGTAGGTTCGTGTTAATCTTCTATGGGTCTATGACGAAAAGAATGGGTAAATTAGCTACATTTTATATTTGATTACCGTTGAGGATATAGGCAAAACGCCCTCAGAGGA
>JASGCP010000112.1 GCA_030053995.1 Phycisphaerales bacterium | reverse complement strand
CAAAAGAACAATCATGCCAATCAGTTAATCATATAAATCACGGTTCAGACAAAATAAAAAACATTTAAAGGTTCTAACCATGATCCATTAATAAAACCCTCTTAGCACCTCAAAATATGATTTAGCCCTAAAATTAAAAAAAAATAAAATAGTAAAATAAAGGTTACATTAGGTATTTATAACTAAAACATATTATATGATGGCAAAACTACGAAAAGACTTAGGTCTATTGATTACCAGACATGATTTGAAAAAGAAAGAGTTAGGTGTGTTGTATGGTGGCTATATTGCCTGTGGCGAAGGCATTGCTTTTTGTGGGGCGTATTGTTATCTGCCAAGTGGACTAACGAGATGTTGTTATCAAGGCGGTACAGGCTATTTTGATGACGGTGTATTGGGATGCTACGAAGATCGAAGAGGTTGTACGGTTGATACCAGCTTTCAGCCTTATCCTACTGCAAAATGTAGGTGTTCAGCAACCAATGAACCAAATGGACATTGGTGTGCCTAAATCATCCTGCAACTAGGGGCACAAAACTTTGTGCCCTTATTTTATGAACACTTGTTGATATTGTATCAGGATTAAATGGTAAACAGAATTATTAAAAAATATAAATAGCACACAGGTTTGTTTATCGGGAAACTCAATCAATACCATAATAAAAAGTTATGGTTCTATGGCGAAAAGGGTGGGTAGTTTATCTCAATTTCATATTGGTTACCATTGAACATATATCCGAAATGCCCTCAGAGGAAGGGCGTTGCAAAACAAGGCGAACGAAGTGCCCATCGAAAATGGTGAAGGCGAATATATCAAAGAAAGCGAGGCGTAGCGATAGGACAATAGTAAGAGAATGTTGGTAAGGCATAACTAATTAATCAGTAAACATTGACCATTAACCATTAATTAAGCCCCCATTTTCGTCATAGAGCCAAAGTTATTCACTCATTTTATCATAGAACCCAAATTAATCATAATAATAGTAACTTTGCATAAATATAATACTGTTATTTATGATGTCTTTCATTGCAAAATTATTGGGTGGAAATAAAAGCGAAAAAAATGTTAAAGAAATTCAACCGCTTGTTGGTGAAATAAATCAAGAGTTTAATAAACTATCAACGCTGTCGCATGATGAATTAAGGAATAAAACAACTGTATTCAAAAAAATAATTCAGGCACATCTCGAAAAAATTGATCGTGAGATTGTTCTAAAAACTGAAGAGGCTGAAGCCGTTGATATACAAGAACTTCATAAAAAGGATATTGCTTACAAGGCAATTGATGAACTTAAAAAAACAAGGCTGAAACATGTCGAAGAAGTACTGCTAAAAATATTGCCATCAGCTTTTGCTGTAGTAAAAGAAACAGCTCGGCGATTGAGTACGCAAAAAACTATAACCGTTACGGCAACCGAACAGGATAGGCGATTAGCTACCCAAAAGAAACATATCACCATTAAAGGAGATGAAGCAGTCTGGGCGAACAGCTGGCAGGCAGCAGGCGCAACAGTTACATGGAATATGCTCCATTACGATGTGCAGCTTATCGGCGGTATTGTTTTGCATCAAGGTAAAATATCAGAAATGGCTACGGGTGAAGGTAAAACATTGGTTTCTACTTTGCCGGCTTATTTGAATGCCTTAGTCGGTGAAGGCGTACATATTGTTACAGTGAATGATTATTTAGCACGCAGAGATTGTGAGTGGAATGGACCTTTATTTGAGTTCCTCGGATTAAAAGTTGATTGTATCGATAAACATCGTCCTAATTCTTTGGAACGAAAACAAGCATATGAAGCAGATATTATCTATGGTACTAACAATGAGTTCGGATTTGATTATCTGCGGGATAATATGGTTCATAATCCTGACGAAATTGTGCAACGGAAACATTTCTATGCTATTGTTGATGAAGTGGATAGTGTCCTTATTGATGATGCCCGTACCCCTTTGATTATTTCTGGTCCAACAACCCAGCAAGATAATGTTCAACAGTTTTTTGATTTGAAACCAAGAATAGACAGACTGGTAGAAATACAAAAAAAAACGGTTAATCAATATTTGAATTCGGCGAAAAAACAAATTGCCGATAATAAAAAATCACCTAAGGAAGGCGGTTTTGATTTGTTTACAGCACATAGGGGACTCCCTAAAAATGGGGCTTTAATTAAATATTTGAGTGAACCAGGTATGCGGGTGATTATGCAAGAAGCTGAAAATTACTATTTGGCCGATCAGCAAAGGGAAATGAAGCACATTGATACCAATTTGTTTTTTTATATTGATGAAAAAAATAATTCAGTAGAACTAACCGACAAGGGTATTCAAACTATTACCGCCGGTGGCGAAGATCCACACTTTTTTATTATACCAGATATTAGTGTTGCTCTTGCAGAAATAGATCGTTCCACCCTGAGTGATCATGAAAAGCATCTTAAAAAGGAATCTATAATTAATGATTACGCCGTTAAAGCTGAACGGATACATATTGTACAACAATTGCTAAAAGCTTATACCCTCTTTGATAAGGATGTTGAATATGTGGTGTTAGAAGGGCAAGTGAAAATTGTGGATGAACAAACAGGACGTATTTTAGAAGGGCGACGGTACTCGGACGGCTTACATCAAGCTATCGAAGCTAAAGAAAATGTAAAAATTGAAGCTACTAATCAAACGTATGCTACCATTACCTTGCAGAATTATTTTAGAATGTATCATAAATTGTCTGGTATGACCGGTACCGCTGAAACAGAAGCCGGGGAACTATGGGAAATATATAAGTTGGATGTTGTTACCATTCCTACACACCTAAAAATGATTCGTAAGGATCATGAAGACCTAGTCTTTAAAACAAAACGCGAAAAGTATAAATCTATTATCGAAGAAATTGAAAAGTTGAGAAGTGCCGGACGCCCTTGTTTAGTCGGGACAACTTCTATTGATGTTAGTGAACTTATTGGACGGATGTTGAAACAAAAACAAATACCCCATAATGTGTTGAATGCTAAACAACACGCACGAGAAGCTCAAATTATTACAGAAGCAGGTTTATCAGGGGCCGTTACTATTGCTACAAATATGGCCGGTAGAGGTACGGATATTAAGTTGGGTGCAGGTGTTCAAGAGAAAATGGGGCTGGCAATCTTAGGTACAGAAAGACACGAGAGCCGTCGCGTTGATCGACAACTTAGGGGTAGGGCCGGACGCCAAGGAGACCCCGGTAGCTCACAGTTTTTTATTTCTTTAGAAGATGATCTGATGCGGATGTTCGGTAGTGAACGAATCGCTAAAATTATGGATTTTGCCGGCTATAAAGAAGGTGAGGTTATTCAACATAAAATGATTACTAAGTCGATAGAACGTGCACAAAGAAAAGTTGAAGAGAATAACTTCGGTATTCGTAAACGATTGCTTGAATATGATGATATTATGAATAAGCAACGAACAGTTATTTATGCTAAACGCAACCACGCTTTATTTGGTAACCGATTGTCCCTTGACGTGGATAATGCTTTCTATGCCGTAGCCCAAGATATTGTTCAGTCTAGCAAAGAAGAGAATAAATTTGATACACTTAAATTAAATAGTCTTCTTTATCTCGCTTGTGAAACAAAGATTACTATCGAGCAATTTAGTCAAGCTAATAACCTTGATAGTTTGACTGACCAGCTTTATAGAGATGCTATTGACGGCTATGAACGCAAGAAGAAGGAAATCGCTGAACAATCTTTACCAGCTTTTCAAAATATTTTGAGGAATCAAGGGCGACATATTGAACAGGTCGTAGTACCCTTTACTGATGGACGCCGCCCCATTTCAGTACTTACCCCATTGCAGAAAAATATCAATGAACAAGGTAATGAGCTATCGCTTTCACTTGAAAAAATTATTACAATTCTTATGCTTGATGAAGCATGGCAAGAACATCTTCGTGCTATGGATGATCTTAAACAAAGTGTACAAACAGCTTCTTATGAACAAAAAGACCCTTTGGTTATTTACAAAATCGAGGCTTTTAATTTGTTTAATAGTATGATCACAAAATTAAATAGAGATATTGTTCAATATCTTTGTCATGCCGTTATTATTAATGAAGCGAATGCCCCATTAATAAAAGAAGGACGACAACAAAAACGGGATACGGGAAAACTTAGAGAGTTAAAGATGGATGGTACCAATAACGCACAAGGCAGTTCTCAAGATGCAAACACCGGTGAGGAACTAAAAAGGGAGCCTATTAAGGTCGGACCTAAAACCGGTAGAAATGATCTTTGCCCTTGTGGGAGTGGCAAAAAGTATAAACATTGCCACGGTAAAGATGCTTAGCTTTGTTCCTTTTTGATGAAGAAACATAAATCGTGTTTCATGTTTAATAGTCATCCATCTTCTTTACTCAAAAGTTATGATTATGACGGTGGGCGTACTTGGTCAAATGTAAATTCTAATTTACATTCTAATATTACCGATAATAATATTAGAAGTATAAACCAATTGAACTATCTGCAATATCGGATTCCATAGCTCAAATGGTACGCAAGGTACTTTTAAATGGTTGCCTTTTAAACTAAGCGTTTGCTAAACTTTCAGCCGCTCGCTCACCACTTTCATGATATTCCGCATCTTCATTGACATCCCACAAGTTATATTGCTCCTTACCTTGTATGATATTTTTAGACGCTAACATTGCAGTCATCATACTATGATCCTGATTATTATATTTATGCATACCATTCCTTCCAACCAAATACAAATTAGGATAAGACTTTAAACCGTCCCTAATAAGAGCTAAATTCTCTTTGTAATTGGGGTCATAAACAGGATAAGCCTTAGGTTGTCGTACAACATAACCATCAACAACCGAACTATATTGAACTAAACCAATTTTAACCATTTCTTGCTTTGCTAATTCAATCAATTGCTCATTTGAGGAAGTCCAAAGATTATCACCCTCAAAACAGAAATATTCTAAACCATAGCATGCATGATCAGGCTCTGGAACCATGTAAGGACTCCAAGATTTAAAATTCTGAATTCTACCAACCTTAACTGAAGGATCATGAATGTAAATCCAATTATCTGAGAATACATCATTATCCTTACAAATCAGGACAACGGTTAAAAAGTCACGATAAGTAAGGCTCTTAGCCGCTTGCATTACTTTTTCAGGGAATAATGGTCGCACCGATTGAATGAGCTCACGCATGGGTGCTGATGATATAATATAATCATATTCATCTGATTGCTGACCATTTTTAAAAGTAAATGACCATTTACCATTGCTCTGTAACGATACTTTATCTACGGACATGTTCATTTTAATCATCACGCCCATTGCTTCACACTTTTTAGCACAAGTTTCCCACATCATACCAGGTCCCTTTTTAGGATACCTAAATGAGTCTATCAAAGTTTTAATAACCTTATCTTTTTGTCCGTCCTTATTTGATTTTTTTTTCTTGGGCTTAACAAATGCGTTCAATACAGCTGAAAATAAAGATAATCCCTTTATTCTTTGAGCTGCCCAATCGGCCGATATTTCGGTACAAGGAACACCCCAAACCTTTTCTGTATAAGTTTTAAAGAAAATAGAAAATAGTCTTTTGCCAAATTGATTAGTTACCCACTCTTCAAAGTTTTTAGGCTTTTTGATGGGGAAAATCTTAGCTTTTGTATAACTTAAAACACATAAAAAACATTCTATTACACCCAATTTAGTAAGTGCCTCAAATGCTACTAAGGGGTAAGAAAAGAATTTATTATTATAGTATATTCTAGAACTCCTCGGGCGGTCTAATAACTCATCAGCTAATATTTCTGTCCAAAAGTCTTCAACCTCTTTAGATTTAGAAAAAAAACGGTGCCCGCCAATATCAAAATGATAACCTTTATAAGTTTCAGTTCTTGATATACCACCAAGATAAATAGGATCCTTCTCAAAAAGTTGCACCTGAACATTGCTTTTCGCCAACAAATATGCTGCAGTTAGTCCCGCAGGCCCACCACCAATAATACCTACTTTTTTCATTTTCTATTGATTATGTATGAGCATTACAAATCCGGAACCGTTCCATAGAACTAAAGAAAAAATTAGATTCTATTTGTGCATTTTCATCGCTATCGCTACCATGTATTGCATTTTCACCAATAGAACTAGCGAATTTTTTTCTAATTGTACCAGCATCAGCTTTTGCTGGATCAGTGTTGCCAATTAATTTTCTAAAATCAATAACGGCATTTTCCTTTTCTAAGATAGCTACAACTATCGGTGCACTCGACATGAAGTTGATTAACTCTTGATAAAAGGGACGCTCTTTATGAATGAGATAGAAATCACCCGCTTGTTTCAGTGACAACTGTGTCCATTTCATCGCTAAAATTTTAAAGTCATTTTGTAAGATCATATCCAAAATACCACCAATATGCCCTTTTTTAACAGCATCAGGTTTAATCATTGTAAAAGTAACAGACTTTAAATATCCCATAATTATTATTTTTGCGAATATAAATAAAAAATGTTGATGATTAAAACAAAAATATGGACTGAAGTCTTTTTTGCAGTGCTACATGATTTTTTAGTACCATTAAAAAATCTTACTCGTGGCATGTTTTTTTAAGTTATATGCGATGGAAAAAGAATCAAAATAAACTTACCGATAGCAATAATTAAAATTACTGTTGTAGTATTCGTATAAGTGTTTACAAGGTGTATTTCGACATTGTCGTGATGGGGTACATACGCAATAGTGTTGATTTAAAAAAGTGGCTAAAAAGGTGTATTGCAACAAATTAACTTGTATTACAGCTAATTAGTCGTCCCTTAAAAAGTATTTTCGGGACTTGCTAAAGTTTACAAAAACA
>JASGCP010000111.1 GCA_030053995.1 Phycisphaerales bacterium | reverse complement strand
TTCTAACCATTATTCATTAATAAAACCTCTTAGCACCTCAAAATATGATTTAGCCATTTTTTGAACTTTGAAACAACCTAATTTTGATTGACTACCCAATACGCCTCTCTTTTTAGCCGAGTATTCGTTTGCCCATCATTTCCTCAATTAATTTATTACCTTTGTAAAAAAAATATTGCACCGCAAACTTTAATACAGTTTTTCTATGCCCAAGCCTATTATAAATTATCTTCAATTTCGCCAACCAACGGCCGATCAAACAAATGTCTTAAACGCCTTAGAAACTTTTGTCAATAAAAATTGTACCGATGATTTTTTTATTTTAAAAGGTGCCGCCGGTACAGGTAAAACATCATTAGTAACGGCATTGGTTGGTTATCTTAATGATGCTAAACAAATGTATCGTATTTGTGCTCCTACCGGAAGAGCCGCTCGCATTATTAATAAAAAAACGGATACCATTTCTTCTACTATTCACGCATTGATATATAAACCAATTGAGTCAGAAGTTGACGAATATGATCCAGTAACCAGAACAAAAAAGAAGGTTAAAAAAATTGTGTTTTCATTAAGAAAATTAATAGAAGAATCTATTGTTATTGTTGACGAGGCTTCGATGATTGGTCAGGAAAGTGAAAAGGATACCAATAGTTTGTTTGTAGTGGAACGCGGTTTAATTCACGATATTGTAAAGTCTATAAAAGGAGGCAATGTAAACAGTAAAATTATTTTTATTGGTGATGATTACCAATTACCGCCTGTAGGGGAACGAATATCGCCGGCTTTAGATCAAGACTTTTTAACCCGCACCTTCAATCTCTCAGGTAAAACTTATGAGCTTAAAGAAATTAAAAGACAGGAAGACGGGAGTACCATTATTACCAACGCTACTGCCATTAAAGAACGAATTGATAGCAACCAACCATCCGCCGTTACCAATGATTTGTTGATTGATGCCCCTAAAATACGAGGCGGTATCTATAATGCGGTTAAAGAATATGTCCGAGATTACAAAAAAAATGAAGGGAGTGCAGATGCTACAATTGCTTTAGCGGTATCCAATAAAGCTAACGACTTTTTTAATAAATTGGTTCGAGATGAAATTTATGGACAAGCCAAACAACTCTTAGAAGCAGGCGACTTACTCATGGTGTTAAAAAATTGGAAGCGTGGAAATGCTTTGTTGTATAACGGTGATCATGTAAAAGTGCTTTCAGTTGAATTAGATAAAATCGAAACCGTAGCCGATTTGAATTTTGTACCCATTAAAATTAAACGACTGCTGGGTGATCAAATAGAAATTGATGACTACGCCCTTCTTGAAAGTATTATTAACCCCGGTGGCGAAATTCCTTTAGAATTAGAACGAAAATTACATCAGGTACGCAAAATAAAAAACAAAGTATATGATACCACCGCTGCACCTGAAAACGACCGTTATGTAGGTGCTTTAAGAATGTGCTACGGACACTCTATTACCGCTCATAAAGCACAAGGCGGTGAATGGAAAAAAGTATTTATCAATTCTTTGGGCGTAGGTAATCCGCAACGCGGCGTGTCCGGTCTTAAATGGCAATATACGGCTATAACCCGTGCACAAGAAACCGTTAAAACTTTTGGTAAGGATTTTTAATTTTAAAAAACATTTTTATATGCCTCAAAATGTATTAATCGCTAACCTCGGAAATAGAAATATTACAATCTGTGATAAATATCTTTCTGATTGTTTTACTAATAAAGATAATCAAGGTTTGGTTTGTAATACAACTAAGGCAACCTTTGATTTTACTAACTTTCGCACTTTTACAAAATCTATAAAGGATAACTTTGAGGCTTGTAAAGAACATTTACAAATAGCTATTCTTGATTCTTTTTTGCCACCCAATAATCAACCTGTACGCATAGATAAATTGGTCTTAATTTCAACAAATACTTTGAATGATCATAATAATGGGCAAGATACACTGCACGAAGCAATTATTATTAAAAAACTTTTAGCCGAGAAAAGATATGGGACTTTTGCTGACGACAAAATAGAAATTATTGAATGTAGAAATATCCCAACCGATTCTGAAAATTTGATGCTTTTTTTTCAAAATACAGTAATTAGTCGGTTAGGTTTAAACTATCCAAACGATCAATATTATTTTTGCGATAGCGGTGGAACGCCGCAAATGAAAACTGCTATGAAATTGTGTGTTGAGTTTATGATTGACCCAGAACAGTATGAGTATTATCAAGTAAGCCAGTATGAACAAACAATCCAAAAAATTCCTAATGAGCAGTATAGAAAACTTCTTAATGTTTATCAAGTAAAGCTCATGTTGAATAATGGGGCAAACTTTAAAGCGGCACAGAAACTATTGCCTCCCAAAGATACCATTCATAAAAATTTGCAGTTTATAGAATCGATTTTTGATGTAGATATGAATAGATATAAGCAATTGTGTGCTAGTAATCCTGGTGCTAATGCAATAATTAACTTGCAAAATTGTTTGCCAGCGAAAACGACTATGCAGATTAATAATATTGGTGATGATGATTTTATAAGGCTGTGTTTGTTGTTTAATAAGGCTTGGTTTTATCATATAGAAAAGCAGTATAATTATGCTGTTTTACATTATTGTATTTTTATTGAACAATATTTATCAATAATGATAGGTGTTTATAATATTGTTGCCGTAAAAAATGACGGCTCGAGAATTAATACGCCTACTGAAATTGACAAGGTTTGTGCGATTCCAAACTTATCAACCGTGCTCAGACAGTTTAATAGTGTATTACGCAATACACATGAATTTAGTAAAGCGGCGAATAGTCCCGATAATCCATCTCGTTTATTTACTCTTCGTAATCGAATTTCGCATGACTCTCATAATTTCATTATTAGAGATGGAGAGATTAATCATGAATTGAACACACTATTCTTTTTAGAAGCAAAAAAGTTATTTGTTAAACCAAATTTTACCCAAGACATATTTCATTATTTTAGAGATGAAGTGGTTAATATTATGTGACCTAATGACGAAATTGGCGGATAAAATTACAAGAATTATGTCGTAAAGACAGAAAATTTTGTACCCCATCCTTAATCAATAACCTTCCGATTTATCGAGAGGACAAATAAATATCGTGAATATCTTTTATCTTGATGAAAATATAGAATTATGTGCACAATATCATAACGATAAACATGTCGTAAAAATGACATTAGAATATGCACAATTAATGAGCACCGCTCATAATATTTTAGATGGCGAGAATAGTAATTTGTATAAAACAACGCACATACATCATCCTTGTTCTATATGGGTTCGATACGCTAAGCAGAATTATGAATATCTTTATAAGTTATGGATAGCCGTTTTAAATGAGTACACATATAGATACAGTAAGGTACATAAGTCAAGTAGGCTTATTCCATTTTTACAATATCCCCCTAAAAATATTCGAGATATAGCATTTACACAACCACCAATAGCAATGTCAAATATATACAAGATAGAAAATGATGCTTTAGCTTCTTATAGAAACTACTACTTAAATGGCAAAAGTCATTTAGCTCAATGGAAGAATAGAGAAGTACCCGAATTTTATAAGCAAAAAATATTTTGAATCTTTGACAAGACGAGCCGGTAACTGGTTCTATGAAGAAAAGCATGTAGTAATTTAGCTAAATTTCATATTTATTACATATAGCCACTGCCCGCACCGCTACCCTTTTTTGCGTGCTTGTGTTGTTACAAGCAATGTTTATTTATATATAAAAAAATATTAACTTGCACTAAGTTTTTCTATACTATTATTTAATTATTGTCATTTGATAAAAAAAATAAAAATGAATACAAAAAAACATATCAAAGGTGGTGAATGGCTTGTAACTGAATCTGAACCCTTAGACATTTTTACTGTTGAAGATTTTGATGAGGAACAAACTATGATATTGGGACTTTGTAACCAGTTTGTTGATACGGTTATTTTTCCTAATAGCAACAGTATAGATAACATGGATAAAGGTGTCATGCCTGATATGTTGAAAAAAACTGGTGATCAAGGTTTATTGGGTGCTGCCGTACCGGAAGCCTACGGTGGTATGGGTAAGGATTTTATAGTAGGTACCATTGTAACGATGGGACTAAGTAGCAATCCGTCTTATTCCACGGCGTTAGCGGCACACATGGGAATTGGTACTTTACCTATTCTGTATTTTGGAACTGAAGAACAAAAGAAAAAATATATACCTAAAATATTAACTGGTGAATGGGCATCATCTTATGGGTTAACGGAGCCAAATAGTGGCAGTGATGCGTTATCTTCTAAAACAACAGCAAAACTTAGTGCTGATAAAAAGTTTTATGTTTTAAATGGTCAAAAGTGCTGGATTACAAACGGTGGATTTTCTCATGTGTTTACCGTTTTTGCTAAAATAGACGGAGAGCAATTTACGGCTTTTATAGTTGAACGTGGTACACCCGGATTTACTCAAGGACAAGAAGAACATAAAATGGGCTTAAAAGGCTCTTCTACCGTTCAGTTATTTTTTCAGGATTGTAAAGTGCCTGTGGAAAATGTGTTAGGTGAAGTTGGAAGAGGGCATATTATTGCGTTTAATATTTTAAACATTGGTCGTTTGAAATTATCGGCTGCCGCTACCGGAGCAATAAATCGATATATCCCCATTATTACTGATTATGCTTTAACGAGAGAACAGTTTAAAACACCGATCGCCCAATTTGGTGCTATTCAGTTTAAATTAGCCCAAATGGTTATTAAAAAATGGGTAAATGATGCCGCTTTATTTAGAACGGCTGACCTCATTGCTAAAAAAGAACATGAATTAATAGAATCAGGCGTTACTTTTAATAAGGCGGTGTTAGGTGCTGCAGAAGAATATGCTATCGAATGTGCCTTGCTAAAAGTATTTGGTAGCGAAACCCTCAATTATGTAGTGGACGAAGGTGTCCAAATACATGGCGGTAATGGATTTAGTGATGAATATGCTATTAGTAAGTATTTTAGAGACGCACGTATTAACAGAATTTTTGAAGGTACTAATGAAATTAATAGATTGCTTTCATTTGATATGTTGATGAAAAAAGCCTTGAAAGGTAAGCTAGATTTAATGACCCCTGCGTTAGCCGTTCAAAAAGAACTGATGAGTATCCCAGACTTAAATACTGGTACCGACACACCGTTTTCTAAAGAATTAGGATGGGTTAAAAATTTTAAAAAAGCAACCCTGTTGATAGCAGGTGCCGCCGCTCAAAAACTAGCCACCCAGTTAGAAAAAGAACAGGAAATTGTTATGAATATTGCTGATATGCTTTTAGAAGTATTTACAGCTGAATCAGCCTTGCTTCGTTGTATCAAAAGTAATGTAGTTGGCAAAAATCCAGCAATGGCTTCGTTGCACAAGGATATCGCTTTAACCTATTTGTACGAAGCATCTTTTAATATTAATAAATTAGGCAGTGAAGCTGTTAGTTCTTTTGCTGAAGGCGATGAATTACGCTTGATATTAATGGGCTTAAAAAGATTTACTAAAGTGGATCCTTACAACGCTAAGGAAGCTCGTAGGCGGATTGTAAAAAAATTGCTGTCTGAAAAGAAGTATTGCTTTTAGATTTACCCATTTTTTTATTATTAAAAAGCAGACACTTTTAGCTATCGCGTTTATCTCTTTATTACCACTAATATTAAATTAGTGCCGAAGGATTTATATTAACATTATTACTAATTATGCCCAATAAAGTTATCGAAGTGTCCCAATTGCCTCTATTAGAAACAATTGGTTGGTTGCAGTCAATTATTGCACCTAGACCGATTGCTTTTGTTTCTACTATCGATAAAAGTGGTAACGCTAATCTTAGTCCTTTTAGCTTTTTTGGATTGTTTTCATTAAATCCACCAATTGTAATTTTTTCGGTAACAAGAAGAGTTAGGGATAATAGCACGAAGCATACCTACCAAAATGTTTTAGAAGTGCCCGAAGTGGGTATCCATATTTGCGATCATAGTATGATACAGCAAGTAAGCCTTTCTAGTTGTGATTACCCAAAAGATGTTGACGAATTTGTTAAATCAGGATTTAATAAAGAACAAGCCGTATATATTAAACCACCCTTAGTTAAAGAGGCTAAAATCAAATTGGAATGCGTGGTTACAGAAACTAAGCCCTTGGGGCATGAACATGGTGCCGGTATATTAGTGATATGTGCAGTCAAATATATCCATATCGATGAATCAATACTTTCAGATAATAAAGCGAAATTAGATACAACTAAAATGCCCTTTATATCTCGATTAGGCGATGATATTTACGGTGTTGTTGCACCGCAAAATTTATTACACATACCTAAACCCAATGCATCATTAGGAATTGGGTTTGATCAATTACCGACCAGTATTAAAAATAGCATCGTATTAACCGGTAATGATTTAGCTCAGTTGGCTAATATAACTAAAATACCAGCACCGGATAGTAGTTTTATTAATGTTGAATTAACGACGATTCTTTCTATGGGACACCCAACACCTAAACAAAAGCAAATAGCTATTCATCATTTAGCACACCGTTTGTTAGCTATTGATAATAATATACAAACTGCTTGGCAAGTGCTCTTGCGATCGGTTGATTGATAAAAGAAAATTTAATGAAAATTTTAGTTGCATGATGCGGTTTGCTGTTTTTATAATTTTATTGCTTTTTACTATTCTAGCAGTGTCTTGCACCGTTACAAGGTTTAGCTATAATAACCCGAACTATAAAAAACATTGCATGTGTGTTCCGCGAAAGGGCGTAATAGGCTAATCATAGTAAGGTTATATGACGAAAAGGGTGCGTAACTTATTTTAATTTCATATTGATTACTATTGAGCATATAGCTGAATTGTGCTTACTCTGCAGGCTTGATTTTTTCTTTGTTTCTTTCTTTTGTATCAAGACAAA
>JASGCP010000110.1 GCA_030053995.1 Phycisphaerales bacterium | reverse complement strand
ATCATGCCAATCAGTTAATCATATAAATCACGGTTCAGACAAAAGAAAAAAAAATAAAGGTTCTAACCATTATTCATTAATAAAACCTCTTAGCACCTTAAACAATGATTTAGCCTATTTCTTTTTATCGTTTAAAAAATCATTCTGACTGAATTATAGAAAGTCTAAAAACATTTAAGGTAATATGACCTATGTTTATTTTTTAGTGATAAATCCTTTTTTAGCTTCCTCAAAATCTTTTCTTTAAAATCTTCTCACACAAAATTTAGTAATGCCTTTAATCATTTGTTGACTTTTTGGGGTATTGGTCAGCTTATTTTTAGTGATACATCCTTTTTTAGCTTCCTCAAAATCTTTTCTCAAAGAATCTTCTCACACAAAACTTAGTAATGCCATTTTTTTTAAGAACAAAAAAATATTGCCTATTTTAATATTATATGTTCAACACAGAAGGGTGGCAATACATAACCGTCTTAAAATAGTATGAGCCACTTGCAAAAAAAAAACTATCTTAGCGTAATTTTAAACGCTTTATCTTTTGAAAAAATTAAAACATTTAACAAAAACACAATTTATGAAGTATTTTCTGTGTCTCTTAGTTTCCTCAGTGTTGATTTTCTCTTGTAAAAAATCTGCTAGTAGTGGTCCGGCTCCACTTCCGCCTGATCCTGGTTTTGCAAACATAGATAGGTTTAGTGATCAAGCGGGGACTATTTTTAGAAGAAGTATATCTTCGAGCTTACCAGTTGCTAACGCACCTATTAATTTTAATGAAGCACCGTTTTTTTCTGTTGGCTTAGACTCTTCAGGTAATACCGTACATTTTTATAATTTTGATGTTTACGATACTACAAAGGTTTTTCAAAGGGGTATCGATACGGCTTATTTGTTGGTTTTTGTACCTAGCTTATTAGACCCTACTAACTATGTCATTAGAGATATATATATTAATAACTTGCCGGGTGATCCCCAATACACTGACTTTAAATTTGTATATGTATTCGCAATCATTGACCCCCAAGCCAACGCATTGTATAAATCAGGGACATATACTTCAGTAGCAGAATTAAAATATGTAACTGCTAGTGGAGATCCCAATATCAATATTTACAGCATATTGGATGCAAGTGCATTGAGTCCTTATGATGCCTACCTAAACGGAGCCGTTGTTCCGCCTGGTTCAACTTGCGGTGCAACAAAATTGGATACTGCCTGGGTTAATGGTAAAAAAGCAGGGTTATTCTTGTTGAATGATACAATTTTAAATCCTGTGGCTAATCCTAATCCGTTGACTTATTATTTCGATTCTGCGTATGTAGCGTTTGTAAATAATCCTACAAATTTTGGGGCTGGTCAAATATTAGCTCCTAATGGATCTAATAGCTTTGCTAGTTTATTTTTTGGTGGCGGTTATTATTCAGAAGGTACTGGTCAAACGCATAACCTTGTTAGGAGAGCGCAGGCATCTAGCACTAAACCTTATTCTTCTATTCGTAAAACGGTAGTGTATGACAACAGCTATTTTGATGCTACAACAAATTGGCAAAAGGCTAATGAAATCCCTAATACGAGTACGGTAACCTTAAATACGGCAACAGGTAGTCTGTATTTGAATATGCCTTCTTATTATCCTGAGGCGAGCGGATTGTCATCCCCAATTAACAATCTGTTGAAAGGCTATTTCGAACATATCAATGTGCAAAAATGGCAACAAGCAGTTAATGCTCTAAAGGCTACTAAGGCATCGAGGAAGTAAGTAATTGAAGTCATTGTAAAAGAGTTAAAGGGACAAGTTAATCTTGTCCCTTTTTTGTTGTAGCAATAAGGATTAATTAATGTTTAATGGTTAATGATTAATGGGTCAACGAATTGTACTTTAAAACGATAATTTTTATTTTCTTTCTTTTGCCTGATTCATGGATGACACATTACAGGCTAAATCATTTTTTTGAGTTGCTAAAGAGAATTTGATTTTAAGGCTAAAGAATGACCCTTATAAAATATCAAATTATCATTTTTAAAGTCATCAAACTTCTAAAATTTTACCCACCCTTTTCGTCATAGAGCCAAAATTTATAAAATTTTTACCCATTCAATTCGTCATGTAGCCAAAATGTTACGCCCATGTATTTTGTTAGAGAGAATGTGAATCAATCAATAGAACTATGCACATGCCCCGATATTAGTACAACGATATGAGCTATCGAGTTGACAGTTATCACCAACTACACTGTTCGGTTCATAGCTACATAAATATGGACAACAATACCATTGCTTGGGTCTTCCCAATTGTCCGGGCATACAACAGCAATAATCACCTCCATCTTGACAGTTGTTTTTTGGATAACCACCCGCAATTTTCTTAACTTCAGCTCTTTTTAAAGCACAACCCACACTTTTTGTGTTTTCCATGATTTATAGTTTTAATGATATTTGATAGACCATCCCTTTAAGCATCAAGTACACGGAGTATTTATGTGTAAAAATTCAGTTAATAACATTGTAAGGTTATTTTTTTTTTTTGACAAATGAAAATATTTTTTGGCTCTATGACGAAATGAGCGGACTTAATAATGTTTAATGGTTAATGTTGAATGATTAATGGTTCACTAACTAATTGCATCTTATTAAAACAAGAATTTCTATTTTGGCAGTGTTATTTTTCTTTTATCTATCTCTCATATTTTACTCATTGCATCCAGATTTATTAGTCGGACAAATAAATTCAATAATAAGTTGGCTTTAGCTTTTCAATAAAAAAATTATATTTGCAAAAAATACATCTTCTATGCGTATAAAACTAATAACTGTTATTCTGATTATCGCTACTAATTTAATCTATACAAGTGCTGTGTTGGCACAGAAAAAAGCATATTCATCTAATAAAGAAACTGGTATAAAAATTACAATACTACCTCTTAAAAACAAATGGGTATATGTAGGCTCTTATTTTGGCAAAGTACAAACACTTGTCGATTCGGTTTGGCTTAATGACCAATCAGAAGGCGTGCTACATCATACCGATTCATTATCAGAAGGCATATATTTTATTTATACTGTGCCGGGTATCTTTGACTTTTTAATAGGCAAGAACAAATCATTTGCCATAGAAGCCGATACAGCCAATCAATTTGCGTATAAAAAATTCAAAAACTCTGAAGAGAACACCGAATTTGATGCTTACGAACGCGGCATTAATGGATATATCAAAACAATGAATAGTCTTAAACAGCAACTTGATGCTGAAAAAAATACATCAACAGCGATTGCACTTAAAGATTCATTAATAACCTTCGAGCATAAAGTGGGGGTTTATAGAGATGACTACATACAAAAACATCCCCGTACTTTGTTAGCTGCCTTATTAACCTGTGCACGAATACCTTATATTACCACGCCGTCGATTACTAAAAAAGATGGCACCATCGACACCATAGCTAATTTCTATTACATTAAAAGTCATTATTGGGATGGCGTTGACCTATCCAATCCCATATTTTTATACACACCTTTTTTCGACTCAAAACTCACCAATTATTTAGACAACTATATAGAGCCGATACCTGACTCTTTGTACAAATTTATTAAACATATACTGTTGCTAACAAGAACGAATCCTGCCGTTCACCATTATTTGCTTGGTAAGTTTACCGATATGTACATTCAGCCAAAAATAATGGGTGAAGACAAAGTATTTTTAGATATTTTTAATGATTACTACGCACAGGGGGATACTAATTGGTTAACCCCCAAACAAAGAACGCAGATTTTTAATACCGCGTATAGCATTATGGCTAATCAAATTGGTGATGTAGCTCCTAATCTTAATCTCACTGATTCAAACGGTGTTGTGGTGCCTTTGTTTAGTATAGATGCACCTTATATTATTGTTTGTATATGGGATCATAACTGCAGTCATTGTCAAGAAACAATGCCATTGTTGGATAGTTTTTTTGTCAATAAATGGGAAAAATTAGGTGTCAAGATTTATTCGGTGGATGCTTCGGCTACTAAAGAGCCGCTGCAATGGAAAGATTTCATTAAAAAATACAATCTTACTCAACCGGGCTGGATTCATGTATGTCAAACGCCCGAGCAAGAAGAAGTTGAAAAGGATAAAAAATTACCTAATTACAGACAATACTATGATGCTTTTGTAACCCCCGCGATATTTTTATTAGATAGTTCAAAAAGAATTATTGCTAAAAAAATACCTATTGATATTTTTGATCGATTTATATCGAAGCCTCAATAGGAATAATTTACAAACTACCACGATGTTGCAACAAGGTAATGCTACTGTACGATTCTTATTTTAGCATACTGTAGCATAATTCTTTTTTCGCCGCCTATTTCAAAATTAATCAAGGCAATGGGTTGTGTTCTTGGGTTTTCAATTTTAAGAACTGTTCCATAACCAATTTTTTGATGTTCTATTTTTTGTCCTTCTGTAATTAATTGCGGGCTACTCGGGGTAAAATTTGGTGAAGGAATATGGTCGGCAATAGGTTTACTTTTGGGTATCGTATTAATCAGTTGTGGGGTATGCTTTGTTTCAATTTTCTTAGGATAAGGCTCGTATTTTTTGGGGAATTTTGGACTGTTGACCACTCTATTGGGTGCATTATAATTTCCGGATGAGGCATAGCCAACCATACTTTTATCTAAGTATTCTTCAGGGATTTCAGAAATAAATCTACTAACCAATGTGGGCATGGCATTTCCAGAATAATTGCGTCTGCTGGTAGCAAATGAGAGAAATAGTTTTTGTTTAGAACGCGTAATGGCCACATAAAAAAGTCGGCGTTCCTCTTCTAAATCGCTATCTTGATAATGACTCGGCAACAATCCTTCTTCAACACCAACAATAAATACAACGGGGAATTCTAAGCCCTTAGAGGCATGAATGGTCATCAGTTTAACCGTTGGCTTGGGCTGGTTATCGTTATCCTCATTTGTCAGCAAGGACACTTCTTCTAGATAATTGGTAATGCCTACGGCATTGGAATCATCAGCAGAACGGAGTTCAACAAATTCTTGAGTTGAATTAATCAGCTCCCGCATATTTTCGTAGCGTGTAGCATCTTTATTCTTTTCTATTTTATTGATTTCACTTTTAGCAATTCCAAAAGTTTCTTCTACCGCTATCGTAAATCGATAGGCATTAACTTCGTTAATGATGGTAGCAAGTTCATCTATTTTATTTATAAAATTGGTGATGGTTACAGCCGTACTTGGTTTGATATCTGGAATTTCTTTGACCATTTTTAAGCACTCATATAGTGGTATTTGTTTGTCTTGAGCAAAGGCTTGAATAGTATTAATAGAAGTAAGACCAATGCCCCGCGTAGGATAGTTGATGATTCTTAGTAAAGAAACAACATCGTTTTTATTCGTAATAAATTTTATATAAGCAAGAAAATCCTTCACTTCACTTCTTTGGTAAAAGCTAGTGCCTCCATAAATTTTATAAGGAATATTTTTGTGTCTGAGACTATCTTCAAGAGAACGGCTCAGCCTATTATTACGATACAAAATAGCAAATTCATTAAATCCGTAGTGGTATCTTAGTGCTTGTTCTTGAATTTTATCAGCAATTATTTTTGCTTCTTCATATTCATTAGATGCTTGTACAATTTTAATCTTATCACCCAATTCATTATTAGACCATAATTTTTTATCTATTTTACTTTGGTTGTTAGCGATAACTGCATTGGCTGTTTGTAAAATATGTCCGGTACTTCTATAATTTTGTTCGAGTTTAACAATTTTAGTTTCGGGGTAATCTTTTGCAAATTTTAAAATATTTTCAATAGTAGCACCTCTAAACCCATAAATACTTTGGGCATCGTCGCCAACGACACATATATTTCTACTGATGCTTGCAATAAGGTTAGTAATGAGATACTGAATTTTATTGGTGTCTTGATACTCATCAATTAATACATATTGAAATTGTTTTTGGTAGCGTTCTCTACAGGCGGGATGTTTTGTAAACAACTCATAAGTTTTAAGCAATAAGTCATCAAAATCAAGTGCCCCATTTCTAAAACAATATTGTGTGTAATATTGATAAATTTTGTAAAAAAGAGGTCGTTTAGCGAGTTCATCTATTTTTGTAAGTTCTTTATCTTTAACATAGTCATGAGCTTGAATAAACATATTCTTTAGTGAAGAAATACGGCTATATAGGTCTTTGGGATTATACTCCTCATCGCTAAGGGATAGTTCTTTGATGATATATTTGATCACCTGTTTACTATCGTCTGTATCATAAATTGTAAAATTTTGAGGATAGCCTAACTGATGACCTTCAACTTTTAAAATCCGGCAAAAAATACTGTGGAAGGTTCCAACAAATAAGCCTACGGGCGATACGGTGGGCGGTAAGAGTTTAAAAATGCGTCCTTGCATTTCTTTAGCCGCCTTGGTAGTAAAGGTCAGTGCTAAAATTTGACCAGGCTTAATGCCCGATGCAATAAGATGAGCAATTCGGGAAGTTAGTACTTTTGTTTTACCGCTTCCTGCACCGGCAATGATCATCAATGGACCATCAATATGTGTAACGGCTATCCGTTGCTGCTCATTTAAATCCTCTAAATAATGACCCATAAATTAATTTAATAAGGGGGGAATGTTCTATAGTTGTTAGGTGACAAGTTACAAACAGTCAGCACCACCTTAACAATACTATTTTTGGCAAATTTACTAAGTTTTTATAAAATTTGGCTAAATCATTTTTGGTTCTATGACGACATGAGTGGGTAAAATGTTAGAAATTTGGCTAAATCATATTTTGAGGTGCTAAGATGTTTTATTAATGGATCATGGATAGAACCTTTAAATGTTTTTTCTTTTGTCTGAACCGTGATTTATATGATTAACTGATTGGCATGATTGTTCTTTTGTCTGAATCACGGATACACGAATTGCTAAGCCCCCCAGATATATGGATATTGATCTTTTTTGAAATTTGTTTTTTG
>JASGCP010000009.1 GCA_030053995.1 Phycisphaerales bacterium | reverse complement strand
TCAAGACAAAAGAAAGAAAAATGACCTTATAAAATACCAAATTATCATTTTAAAAGTCATCAAACTTCTAACATTTTACCGGCCCTTTTCGTCATAGAGCCTGGCTATTTTTAAAATTATGATTTAAAAAATTAAATTTTAAATTAAGTACTTTACTTAAAAATTTCATCATATTATACTTATAATTATGACTCTATCCACATCTATTATTCTATTAGTGCGACTGGCAAACATCGATTAATAATTTTACAAAGCTACTTTTAATGACAAATTATTTGTCATTAAAAATATGGCAACTATTTTTCTAAAATGCTTTAAACCAGTTATCTAAATAATGTTTCAAATTATATTTTTTTGTCGTGTCTAATGCTCGTTCAAGGCAAATAAAACAGTTATTTTCAGAATTTATAGAATTACTAGAATACATCTTTTTTAATTGTTCTATGGTTTCCGTATCTATTAAATTATCCATGCAAATAAACATTTTTTTAATACCATCGGTAGCTAAAAGAATTTCATTTTTCTTAAATTGTTCTTCCTTGTCGGTTTTGTAGTTTAACTGGAAACCGTTCTTTAATAAAATTTCGGTCAAAAGTTCGTTTCTGTTGAATAAAGTTACCAATTGATATTCTTTGTCAGTAATGTATTTTTTGAATGAAACAATATTTTCTTCGTCTGTTTTCTCAATATCGGGTGCCCATTCAACTCTTGGAAAATTTGATTTTACTAATTTAAAAACTTTAAATCCTAAACCATTTATTGCATCGTCTTTGTGTCCGTTGGTAAATAAGTTGGGCTGTTGCTTTTTCTTTTCTTCAATTATTTTTTCAACTAGTCTTTTGTTGCGTTCAATGGTTATGTCGCTAATTTTTTTGTAACCTGCTTTGTGTGCTTCGCTATTCTCTTCCGTAGCTTCAGGAATTTGAACTAAAATAAATTTTCTGTTGCCTCCATCTTCTTGGTTGAGTTCCATTACAGCTTGACCAGTTGTACCGCTACCTCCGAAGAAGTCGAGAATAATATCCCCATTAGCAAAATCAGCTATATTAAAAAGTCTCTTCAATAAAATAGTAGGTTTAGGAAAATTAAAAACCTTTGAATCAAATAATTTCCCAAACTCTTTAGTTCCAGTAGCAGTATTTCCTACATCATCTAACCAAGTAGAATATTTTTTTGTATTATACCCTCCGTCTAATGGTTCATAAATTTTTTCATAAATAATACAATTATCACCATCTTTTACAAATTCAATATTTCCATCGCTCATTTCTCTTTTCATTTTTTCTTTTGACCAACGCCAACAACCTTCTTCGCCACTTGGCAAAATTGGATAAATTTCTATATTATCAGGACTTAAAACTGGGTAGTAAAGATTTGGTCTATCTGTTCTTTTACTATTTGCCCCCCATTTTCTTGCTAATTGTGTTTTATAATTTCGTTTTTTTATTTCATCATATTTTGAAAAAACTTCATTTTCTTTTGTTTCTTCTCCTACTTCAAAATATTCCTTAGATTTAGCATAAAATATAATATACTCATGAGCAACCATCAAGAAATTATTATCGGCCCCCCCTCCCTTTCCTTTCCAAGGAATTTCAGCTATAAAATTCTCCTCTCCAAATACCTCATCACATAATTTTCGCAAATGATGAACCTCATTATCATCAATAGAAATAAAAATTACACCATCAGCTTTTAACAACTGTCTCGAAATTAACAACCTGCTGTACATCATATTCAGCCAATTACTGTGGTAGCGACCGTCTGATTCCGAATTAGTATCTATCTTCAAACCATCTTTAAAAACGCCATTTTCTTCCCAGTATGCTTTTTTGTCTTGTGTATAGTTATCAGAATACACAAAGTCCTTTCCTGTATTGTAAGGTGGGTCAATGTAAATGCACTTAATTTTTTCTCGGTAACTCTCACTTAGCAATTTTAATACTTCAAGGTTTTCCCCCTCAATGATTAAGTTCTCGTTTTCGTTCGGATTAATGCTTCTTTTTTCATCATACATCAAAGTTGCATTGCTTGGCGTATAGGCATTTCTTTTGGCAGCACTTTTTCCAAACCATCTAAACTCGTAGCGTTCCGTTTCTGAAACGCTTGCAGGGTCAACCACTTTTTTAAGTTCTTCTATATTCAGTTTGCCCTCATTGGTAAACAAATCAGGGAAAAGATTTTTAAGTTGTGTTAATCTTTCCTTGTTCCAGTCTTTGCTCAAAGGCATTAAGTCATTTATATTTTCCATTGCTTATTTTTGAGTATTTTCTAATATTGTTTGTTCAGCTTGTGTTTTAAATACTTGATAATCTTTTAAAGGAGCTTTGTAATGTACATCCACCCCAATCGCTTTAAAATGTTTCAAAGCACATTCTATCTTATAAATTTCAGATTCGGTTAGTGCGGCTCTATCGTTAATATCATTTGTACCTTTTGTTTCAATTACAAAGTAAAATTCACTTTCATTACCATCTTTTAAATTTTTATGTTTCATTACTAAACCGAAATCGGGTTCATAAAATGCTGTATGTCGTTTACCAATGGGAATTGAAATTTTATACCAGCTCGGCAATTTGATAAAACATACTACTTCAGGGTCATGTTCTGCACATTTCCCAAACCATCTTTCCACTTCGCTGTCGAAAATAAATCCTTCATAAATCCCTCTTTTAGGTGTGTCTTCAATACCGCCTAATAATGTTTTGTCTTTTCGGTGTTTAATTATTTCAGGAAACAAATCATCAAAATCTCCCTCCATTTCGCCTACAACATGATAAACCAATCCTCTTTGCAATTCCTGCATTTCTACTTGATGAGCTATTTTGATTGCTTCTTGAATAAAGAAGGGCGGATTTTTAATAAACTGCCCATGATTACTAATATTAAAAAGAATACGGCAACTTGAATTATAATCAAGTGAAGTTCCCTCGCTAAACTCTTCTACATAATCAAATGGTTGAAAGGATGCCTTTAATAATTGTTTAGAAACACCGCCCAATTCGGAATTGATTGTTTCTTGGGTAATAGATGTAATTCTTCGGCTTGAGCTTTCAATTAAATAATCATTGATTTTTATTTTACTTATTTCTGCTATGCACTTCTTTTCTAAATCGCTTTGAACGAAGTTTACCGTATAATCTGTTTTTTTTGCCAATAGTTTCCAAAATTTTCTGAAGGCACTATCAATTTTCTCGGTTTTATTTCGCTTTAATTCTCGGATATCAATGTCCTTTCCTTTATGATTATGAATTAATTTAGCACCGGCTTGCGTTGTTCCAAAAACATCTTTAATTTCTTTTTGATATTGGGTTACAAAAGTTTCATAGGTTTCATTAGGGATAACCGTAAGCAAGTTTAACTCATTACCAACTTGTGTTTTGGGATCATCATAAACCCTTTGTCCCTGTTGGTTTACACAAATCCGCAAACCCCTTCCAATTTCCTGTCGTTTACGAATTTCCGAATATGCTGTATTAAGAGTTGCGATATTGAAAACATTGGGATTATCCCAACCAACACCTAAAGCCGAGTGAGAAAACACAAATTCGATCGGGTTGCCGATGGTCAACAATTCATCTTTCTTTTGTAGTATGAGTTCGTAGATTTTCTTTTGCTCTTTCAATCCCCCCTCATTATCTGAATATTCGCCTTTGGCATTTTGAGCAAAATAATATCCTTGTAATTCCTGTATTTGTTGGTCTGTTGGAATTTTACCATCATTGTATTCGGGATAAATGGCTTTGTATTTTTCAACGAACAGGTTTTTAATTCTGGGGTCTTCACCCATATAGTTTGAAACCTTGTCAATAAAAATCAAACTCAAGACCTTAATACCTTTCGGTTGTAATTTTTGAGATTTTGCAAAATGGCGATGTATAAGCCACTCCAATTGTAAAGCCCAAACTGCTTCAATGTTTCCCGCCGAATTATTTAGCTGTAACGCAATTCCATTTGAGAACGTAACAAACCATTGTTGACTTTTTAAATCCTTGAAAATTTGGTCTATTTGATAGTTTAGGTAGCTTGGATTATTTGTTTTTTCACCTAAACTATCGCCATCTTTTAACCAATTTGTATCTTCAAAAACAAATTTCCCAGATTTTAATTTCCATGCTTTTAGCTTTGCGCGTATTTTATTATTTTCATTTTTTACTGCTGAAAATTGAATTTTCAAATTTGCCTCATCATTTTTTTCGTTAACAGTCAAAACTTCAATTTTCTTTACCAATCCTTGTTTATAACTGTCATAAGGAGTTAAACGATACAATAAATTCTTAACCGTTTTGTGTGTAGCCGAATAACGAATTTTGAAAAGAGGGTCTAATGTTTTGAAAATTGTTTTTTCTCTGTTGTTTGCTTTTTCATTATATCGTTCTTTTCTTTCTTCTGCTGAAAGTGTTTTTAAACGCTCCATCATATTGTCGCTATCCATTCCTTCCTGTGGCTCGTCCATAAAAATGATTGGTCGGACTTTGGCAATAGCGTCAATGTATGGAAGATTATTAAACAAATCTTCTCTTTGGGTTCTGTTTAATATTCTGTCGTCAGAAGAAAAAGCACCTATAGTCATAATCATAACTTGTGGATGCTGTTCTTCAATGAAGTTAGTTACCTTGTTCAGTTTCTTGCTGTCATAGTCAAAAGCCGAAATCTTAAAACCGTAAATGCTTTCTAATTGCTTTTCAAAAGTTTTGAATGTGCCTAAAGTTCCTTGCCTAATTGCAATTGAAGGAACAAGTATGATAAATTTTGTAAAAGCATAATGTTTGTATAACTCGTAAATTGTTTTGATGTAAACGAGTGTTTTACCTGTTCCTGTTTCCATTTCAATGCACAAGTCATTGTCTGCAGAATATTTTGCTGTCTCATCATTAATACCATTTTCTTGTGCAATGGCTTTGATGTTATTGGTCAATTGCTTTGCTGTTAGTTTGCAAAAATTAGAACGGATGCCTTCCATACAAGAATTGTCAAAAGTATTTTTCTCTGTTCCTTCAAAAACTTTAATAACCGCTTGAATAGCAGTATCCTGATACTTTAAATTTTCTAATGCTAACTCCATGCCTTTTTATGTTTTTTTAGTTATGTATGTTAAAATAAATTATTATGGTAGTTCCCAATATATAATTGCCAAAAATTTATTGGTACCAAGGGTAAATTTCATCAAATTAAAAAAGTACGCATACCGTCAATTTATGGTATATAGGTACCATTTTTACTTATCCAATCTATAAACTACCCAACAACCCTTTACTGCTCGCTAAAAATATTTCTGTTTCTTTCTTAGCAAGTATTATTGACTTTCTTAACGAATGAGTTTTACAAAGATAAGCTGTTAAAAAAGCTGAAAACACACAGCCACTGCCATGTTTAGGGTATATTTTTTTGTCGTTACTTGGCTGAAAGACCTGTTTTTCTTCTTTATACCACCATTCATCCACGCCTTGTAGATCACCTTCACGGTGTCCCCCTTTTACAATGACATTTGTTAGCGTTGATAAATATTTTGCTGAATAAGGATAGGGTATGGAAGTTAGTTGATCTAATTCTTTGTAATTAGGAGTCATACAATACACACCACGAAGTATGGCGAGTAGCTCCTTATCTTTAATTTTTTTATGAATAATAAATCCATCGCTACTACTCATGATTGGATCCCAAATAACTTTAGTCTTTCGTAATTTTCTTTTAATAAGAGTAATCAATTTTATTAAAGTTTCAATTTTAATAATCAGACCTATTTTTATATAATCAAACTCGTATCGCTCACAGAGGACTAATAGCTGTTCTTCTATTTGTTCAAACTTTATTTGATAGCCCATTTGAAATTTTGATTCATGTTGTGCGGTTAGCACAGTCATAACACCCATGCCTACAACACCAACTTTTTGAAAAACCTTAATGTCGGCTAATAGTCCTGCCCCACCTGAAGGATCAAATCCTGCAATAGATAAACAATATTTCATAAAGAATAAAAGTGTTTTTTTACTGACTCTATAAGTGATAAATGTGTTGGTTTTGCAGCATGAATACAGGGATTTAGTAACCCTTGTGAAGAACAATAGTCCTTTGTTGTTGTGCCCATGCAAAAAATAGGTGTTTGTGGTGTGAGTGTATTGGCTGACAAAAAACTTCTGACACCACTGGGACTGAAAAATAAAATAGCATCGTAGGATTGATATATTTTTTGTGGCTTTTCGATTGTTTTATAACTTGTTAGCTCATGATAGTCGATTTTATTTTCTTGTAGCTTATTGGGTAAGGTATCCAAACGGATAGAGGAACAAAAGAAGATAATCCTGTTTAGCGGTTTTGATTGTATAATTTCGTTCGCTAATTGTTTGGCATCAGGTGCGGTGGCTATAATGCTTAAATTGGGTACGGCTAATACCTCTTTCATAGTTTGACCTTCTAAACAATAAACCTGATGTGCACAACTATAATCGGGTACTAATTGCATGAATCTTTTAAAACTCCGCACGCCCTGTTTGCTTGTAAAAATAAAATAGGGCGTATTACTAATAAAATCTTGCTCTTGTAGTAAGGTGTCTTCTAAATAGATAATGTCTATAAATTCTATCTCATCAATTTTCCAATCCTGATCAGATAATAGCTCTTTAGCTTCTTTCTGTAAGATAGCCGTTGATAGTATATGAGGCATAAATTGCTAATTACAAGTATCAAGGTGCAACACACTGTTTATAAAACTCCTCAATATTACAGCGATGATTCAGGAGCCACCATCCAATATACAACTATTGGTAAATATGCATCTTTAAGTCTAGTTAAGATAATTCAGTAGCACTTTCCACAAGAATATTAATTGTATTATCTTTTGTTTTTTTTACAAAACCCGAGCCTGATTGAAAACTAATTTTTTTTTGATCAGGTAGAATAATTTTAATTATTCCACTTTTTAAAGAGCTAACAATTGGTGCGTGATCGTTCAATATTTCAAATAAGCCTGATTGACCAGGAAGTAAAACACCCGCAACGGTGCCTTCGAAATTTTTCTTTTGTGGGGTCAATAAGGTAAGTTTCATAGTAAGAAGTTTAAGACAGCTGTTCAAATAAGATATTTATGCGTTGGCTTGTGCAATAATTTTTTTACCTTTTTCAATGGCTTCTTCTAAGGTACCAACTAAATTAAAAGCAACTTCGGGATATTCGTCCACTTCGCCGTTAATGATGGCATTAAACCCTTTTATGGTATCTTCGATGCTTACAAAAACGCCTTTGAGACCGGTAAACTGTTCAGCAACATGGAAGGGTTGTGATAAAAATCGTTGCACTTTTCGAGCTCGTTGTACTGTTTTTTTATCTTCTTCACTCAGTTCTTCCATCCCCAAGATTGCGATAATATCTTGCAATTCTTTATATCGTTGCAAAATCATTTTTACATTTTGTGCACAATCGTAGTGGGCATCACCTACAATAGCAGGTGTTAAAATTCGGGATGTCGAGTCAAGCGGATCTACCGCAGGATAAATACCTAAATCGGCAATTTTTCTGCTAAGCACGGTTGTTGCATCCAAGTGTGCAAAGGTTGTTGCTGGTGCAGGATCCGTAAGGTCATCGGCTGGAACATATACCGCTTGTACCGATGTTATTGATCCATTTTTTGTCGAAGTAATCCGCTCTTGCATTAATCCCATTTCTGATGCTAAAGTAGGCTGATAACCTACCGCTGATGGCATACGACCTAATAATGCAGATACTTCAGAACCCGCTTGTGTAAAACGGAATATATTATCAACAAAGAATAAAATATCTTTTCCTTTGGAGGTGCCATCACCATCTCTAAAATATTCAGCAATCGTTAAACCGCTTAATGCTACTCTTGCCCGAGCACCCGGTGGCTCGTTCATTTGTCCGAATACAAAAGTTGCTTTTGATTCTTTTAATAGCTCTAAGTCAACCTTACTTAAATCCCAATCTCCATTTTCCATACTGTGTTTAAAGGCATCACCATATTTCATGATTCCTGCTTCAATCATCTCTCTAAGAAGATCATTACCTTCTCTGGTTCTTTCGCCGACCCCGGCAAATACAGAAAGACCACCATGGCCTTTTGCAATGTTATTGATAAGCTCTTGAATAAGAACCGTTTTACCTACGCCGGCACCACCAAACAAACCAATTTTGCCCCCTTTTGCATAAGGTTCAATGAGATCAATAACTTTTATACCGGTAAACAAAATTTCGCTAGCGGTACTTAAATTCTCAAAAGTAGGTGGCTTTCCGTGGATACCTCGGCTTTTTTCTTTGCTTACTGCTGGTAAACCGTCAATAGCATCGCCGGTTACATTAAATAGCCGTCCGTTAATGCGTTCATTAGTAGGCATCACAATAGGACCACCTGTATCAATAACTTCCATACCACGAACCAGTCCGTCAGTTCCGTCCATGGCAATTGTTCGCACACTATCTTCCCCTAAATGTTGTTGTACTTCTAATACCAAAACTTCTTTGTTGCTTTTTCTTATTTCTAAAGCGTTATATATTTTTGGTAGTGCATGATCATCAGCAAAATGAACATCGACAACTGCACCAATTACTTGTTTAACCTTACCTTTAGCCGCCATATATTTTTATGTTTTTAATATTGCGAAGGTAGTATTTTTTTATAAAAAATATACTAAAATTAAAGGAATCTAACTTTTGCTCTTGCCGTCACCTAAACTATTATTACCATGATGGCGTAAATAGTTTATGATTTATCGTTTTTTTTTATTAAATTAGATAGAATTAAAAATTCTTTATTTATGCTTTTAGAACGCGGTATCCCTTATAGTTATTTATTTGATAGTATTCGTAAAGATATTGTTAAGGTTGTTATTCTTTCTTTATTTTTATTAGTCCTGCAATTTTTTTTTGAAAGCCATTTGCCCAAAATAGAACTTGGTTTGGTGGCTTCTTTAGGAACGGCTATATCTTTATTGTTGGCATTTAAACTTAGTCAATCTTACGACCGTTGGTGGGAAGCCCGAAAAGTATGGGGTGCTATTGTTAATGACTCGCGGAGTTTGGCCATGGAATTACAATGTTTTTTAAATTCTGAACATCATGAAGTTATTAGACGCATGGCTTATCGCCAAATTGCATGGTGTTATTCATTAGGTAATTCTTTAAGAAAAAATAGCAATGTTTTTACCTATACCGATGGGTTGCTTACCTCCGAGGATTTAGATTTTTTAAAAGAGCATCAAAACAAACCATTGGGGTTATTACAAAAGCAATACCAAGATTTAAAGTTTTTAACCGATCAACAACATTTATCGCATTTTCAACAAGTGCAAATTGATAATAATTTGGTACGACTTTGTGATTCTATGGGTAAGTGTGAACGCATTAATAACACCGTTTTTCCTACAACCTATAGCCACTTAGTAACTTTTTTTATTTACCTTTTTTTAGTGCTATTATCCTTCGCTTTAATAGAAATTGACGATGTTTATGAAGCACCTATTTTGTTGGTTATTTCTACTGCTTTTTTTCTTATACAAAAGACCGCTACCTTGATGCAAGACCCATTTAGAAATTTGCCAACGGATACTTCAGTAACCACAATTGCTCGAGGAATTGACATTAATATTCGACAGTTACTTGGTGAAAAACAATTGCCTCAACCAATTAAACCAGAGAGTTTTTATATTATGTAATAGCAGTGCATTTCAAACAATAACTAATACTGTCCAGTTGATAATAAAACGAGTGTACACGCTTCTACGCAGTTGATGCCTACTTCTTTTGCCTTATTAAAAAAATATTTATTTTCTGTACCAGGGTTAAAAATAAGTCGCTTAGGCTTTATTGAAAGAATGTAGTCGTAATAGTTTTTTTGTATTTCTGGATTAATATACAAGGTTACGGTGTCGATATCCGTATATTGTTCTTTGTTAGTATTAATGGCTATATCGCCTATGGTACCTGGCTTAGAGCCAAAAGCTAACACCGGGTAGTTCTTTGCCAATAGTGCTTTTACAGCTTTATAACTATATCGATCGGCTGATGCTGAGGCACCAACCACTAATGTTTTTTTCATATTATATTTTTATACTGTTCAGCCGACAATAAGGATTGTTGTTCTGTTAATTGGGTAAGTTCTATTTTTATAATCCATCCTGTTTTATACGGGTCGTTATTGACAAATTCAGGGTGTTGTTGTAGTTCGGTATTAAAAGCTACAATTTTACCACTCATGGGTAAATAGAGGTCGCTAACTGTTTTTACAGCCTCAACCGTTCCAAAAATTTCGCCCGCCTTGAGTGTTTTATTCAAGCTATTGATATCAATATAGACAATATCCCCTAACTCTTTTTGAGCAAAATCAGTGATGCCGATAGTGCCGATATTACCTTCAATGATGATCCATTCGTGTTCTTTAGTATATTTAAGTTCTTGTGGGATATTCATTTTTATTTTTTGCCCAAAGATATATTTTTTATCATAATTGCCGTATCAAAATAATTGTTTAAAAATAATGTAATATGTTTGTCATTTGTCAAAAATTATCACAAAAAAAAAATACCTTTGCCCGTAAGATAACTCTTCCAAAACTCATTAAAGAAATCATATATTATGACCTATTTACTATTTGTTTGTTTGGCTTTTTTAACGATGGAGCTCGCCGCCTGGTTTACGCACAAATATATTATGCACGGCGTATTGTGGACATTACACCAAGATCATCATCAAAAAGAAAATGCGAAACAATTTTTCGAGAAAAATGACTTCTTCTTTTTGATATTTGCTATACCGGGGTTCTTATGCTTGCTGATAGGGGCATATAACGATTATAACTTTATATTTTGGATAGGCTTAGGCATTACATTATATGGATTATGTTATTTTCTCATACACGATATTTTTATCCACCAACGATTTAAGATATTAAGAAATACTAATTCTGCTTATTTAAAAGCAATTCGCCGAGCACATAAAGTACATCATAAACATTTAGGCAAGAAAGATGGCGAGTGTTTTGGCATGTTATGGGTTCCTACTAGTTTTTATAAAGATGCCAAACAAGCCAAAGATTAATGAGAACGGCCTATTTAATAATCGATGGTCTAGTAGTTGTTATACCACTATTATTTTCATTTCACCCTAAGATTAAATTTTATAATTATATCCCGTCATTTTTATTTGCCTGTTTTATTGTAAGCACAGCCTTTATATTTTGGGATATATTATTCACACAATGGCGGGTATGGGGCTTTAACCCACAATACATTACCGGTTTTTACTTTGTTAATTTACCCATAGAAGAGGTTTTGTTTTTTTATTGTATTCCGTATGCATGTATTTTCACCTATACATACTTAGAACCATACATCCCTCAAATAAAAATGCCCCTCGATAAGTATATATCGTGTGTACTAATGATCATGTGTTTTATATTAGCCTGTATCTATTTTCATCAAAAATATACCTTTGTTACCTTCGGCGTTTTATTACTCAGCCTATTCATTTTGCAATTTGTTTTAAAGGTAACCTGGCTTTTATCATTTTATGCTGTTTATCTCATATTATTAATTCCCTTTACAATCGTCAACGGCATTCTAACAGGTGCAATTACAGCAGAACCAATAGTATGGTATAATAACGAAGAAATCATCAAATTAAGGATAATAACAATTCCCTTTGAAGATATATTTTATGGCATGTTGCTCATCTTGCTCATTGTATCACTCCAAAAATGGATTAATAAAATAATTGCACGATAAAAACTGATACGATTAACTATCTTTAGCGATTATGTAATATTGGTAGCATCGAAAAATATATATTTACAGAATTATTAACCTTATTTATGTTCAGTAGAAGACAAATTCGTTTGAAAGTATTACAACTTTTGTATGAAATGTATGTTAAGAACGATTATGCCTTACAAAAACAATATAAAAAGGAGTTATTTAAAAGGATACAAACAACTAAAGAACTGCTTATATTTTTTTTGAAATTATTAGTGGATGTGGTTCAGTTTGTCCAAGTAGAAGCTACACAACGAAAAAATAAAAATTTCCCTACCCCTGAAGATATTAACTTTAATACGAGTATATTAAATAATTCAGTCATTCGTGATCTGATAGAAAATACGGCGTTGGTAAACTATAAACAGAAATACACCGCTTTAATTGACCCCGATTGGATTAGAATTATCTACCTTTCGTTCACCCACCATGATCCCGCCTACGAAACCTATATTCAAAAAAGTAATCATACGCATGGAGAAGACAAGGATATTCTAAAAGTCTTGTTTTATAATAGTATCTTAGGTAATGATTCGTTTGTTTCCTATCTCGATGATCTATTCCCTAATTTTCAAGATGATATAACACTTGTTGAAAAGTTAGTGGTTAGCATGTTATCCTACCCCTTGGAGAACTTAACCAAGTTTGTCGATGAAGATAAGATAAGCTACGCAGGCGATTTATTAGATATATGTTCATCTAAAAAAAAATATTTAGACGAACTCATCAAACCTAAACTCGTTAACTGGGATATAGATAGAATCCCAGTAGTAGATATTATTATTATTGAAATGGCTCTTAGCGAATTTTTATATTTTGAAACTATCCCACTAAAGGTAACCATCAACGAATACTTGGAGATTATTAAAGAATATAGTACGCCCAAAAGTGCACAGTTTTTAAATGGTATTCTTGATAATATTAAAAATAAACTGCTGGCTGAAAATAAAATAATAAAAAAAGATTTTACTAAACCTGAACAATAATACAGCGGTACCATTTGTCCTCCAGATAAATCTGGATGCAATTTATGGCAAAAAACAAATTTCAAAAAAAGATCAATAGCCCTGATTTATCTAGAGTAAACAAATAAAAAAAATCATTTGTCCTCCAGATAAATCTGGAGGCAATTGGTAAAATCTGTGTAGTCTGTGATTCAGACAAAAGAAAAATTACCATACAAAAACAACAATATTTTTCCACTGCCCTTAAAACCTTCCGAGCACATAAAAAAATGGTTAATCAAATGCTTATAAAAATCCCAGTAAAAAAAACTACCTTTGCAATATTGGTTTGTTATTTTTTTGAAAACATTAACCAATAACGATCTTATCTCAATAATAAAATTTAAAAATATTTTATATGTCTGAATTAATAAAATCTTATGCTGCGTATAATAACAATACGCCTTTAGCACCATTTGCATTTAACCAAAAAAAAATGACAGACAAGGATGTCATGATTGATATTCTTTATTGCGGTGTATGTCATAGCGACATACACATGTCCAGAAATGAATGGAATTGGACGCGCTACCCTATAGTGCCGGGTCATGAAATTGTTGGTAAAGTAGTACAAGTAGGTAAGAAAGCGAAAAAATATAAATTAGGGGATATTGTTGGTGTCGGGGTTTATGTTGGTGCTTGTGAAGTATGTCCTGAATGTAAAAGTGGCAACAGTCATTATTGCGATCAGTTTGAAGGCACTTATAATGACATTCCTAAAAACAGTAAACAACCGAACTATGGTGGTTATTCAAAACAAATCGTTGTGAACGAAAATTATGTACTAAAAGTAAACAAAAAGCTACCGTTGCATGCTGTTGCCCCCCTATTGTGTGCGGGCATTACAACTTATTCACCCTTAAAATATTGGAAGGTTCGCAAAGGACATAAAGTTGCCGTAGTAGGATTAGGTGGGTTAGGACATTTAGCTGTAAAATTTGCAAAAGCGATGGGTGCTACCGTTACCGTTTGTAGTACTTCAATCAGCAAAAAGAAAGATGCCCAAAAATTAGGTGCTACGAATTTTCTTATTTCTACTGAAAAAGATTTCTTCACCAAAAATAGAAATAAATTTGATTTCATTGTTGATACGCTTGGGGGGCAACATGACTACAATTCATATATCAATTTATTAGGGTTGAATGGGGTTTATATTTGTTTAAGTTTTCCGCAACAAGAAATTCGCCTATCCAGTCCTTTTACATTGATTGAAAAAAGACGCACGGTAACGGCATCAAAAATTGGGAGTATTAAAGAAACACAAGAGATGTTAGACTTTTGTGCTAAACATAAAATTGTATCCGATGTTGAATTAATATCAATACAAAAAATAAATGAGGCGTTTGAACGAATGATTAAAGGTGATGTCAAATATCGATTTGTAATTGATCTATCGTCATTAAACTAAATAAATGCACGGGTTTCGATAAGCATGGTATTATTTTATTCTTTTGCCAATATAAAATACATAGCCATAATATGCTTTGTACTGATCAAATAATGTCGCCTCATATCGCTGTTGAGCAACAAATTCTTCTACAAATTTGTTACCGGCATATTTTTGTAAAAAAGATTCTTGCATGCGTGCTTGTTGTGCATAATAATTTGACCAACAATTTTCAGGTAAAATAAAGTTTGCAATTGGCAAATAACCTGCTTTTTGCATTTGAGTGATTTTAATTGGGATCGTATTAATTTCAGAATAGGATTTTTGCCAAAAATCATTAATGACGGTTGGGCGGGTTTCACCCAACCAAGATATTTCTGTAACGGCAATATATCCGTCTTGTTTCAAAAATTTCCGCCAGTCGTTCAGTCCCCGCTCAAAACCAATATTATAAATTGCCCCTTCTGACCAAATCAAATCTAATTCTTCTTTTTCAAATGGTAGATTATCCATATTGCCAACAATACCTTGCACTCTATCTTGAAAATTTTGGGTTTGGATATTTTTATTGAATTGCTTTATAAAAACAGGCCATAATTCAACACCAATAATTTTACTCGTTGTGTTTTGTGCCAACACGATTGTTTGCCCGCCTGTTCCACAACCAAGGTCAGCAATGAGTGATTTTTCAGAAAGTCCAGCAATAAAATTCAATGCTTTGCGTGTTGCTTCTGTACTTCCTGGTCCCTGCCGTTCTGTATCTAAAAAATAATTATAAATAATATTCAAATCAAATTCATCTTTTGCTTGATCATCGCTACTCATAAAAATAAGGATTTTTGCAAATTAATAATTCGAGGGACGGAGCCAAAAAAAGAAAATAGCAGAGACGCTACATGCATTAACGGTACTAATACAATATTGTAATGGTACCCTTTTTGATCAGCTTATTACCATTGACAAATTGAATATTAAGCGTATAATGATAAACATCCTGCGGTTGTAGTACGCCACGATAAGTTCCATCCCATCCCATCTCTTTGTCGGTAGAAGCATATACTAAGCGACCGTATCGATTAAAAATACGCCAGTCGATAGACTGAATGCCGGCTCCGCGAACAAATACTTTCTTATTAACGCCATTAGGTACCAAAGCACTCGCTACATCTACAACATCTTGAATAAGGGCACTATAGGGTTGACAAACTGTGTCCGAGCAATAATTATTAAAGCCAACTAAGCAAACATTATAAATGCCAGACGATAAATATTCGTAAGTAACGGGTGCTTTATTTCTTACGATTGTAGAATCACCTGTTCCCCAATACCAAATAAACTTATTCGCATCACTACTCGACAAATTATTAAAGGTAGGGATAGCGTTAACTTCTTGTGCATTCTTATCAGGTGTAAAATCAAAATTAACAGTAGGTTGTCCCCCAACAGCGAGGTATGACTGCGTGCTATCTTTTAAGTTACAAACCACATCGGTAACAACTAATTTAACCAAATAAGTGCCTGGTTGCTGATAACTATGTATAGGTTCAAATGCTGAAGAAGCAGTACCATCGCCAAAACTCCAATTAAAATTAGTACCACCGATTGACGCATTTTTAAAAATGATAGGAGTTTGGTAACAAGCGGTTTGCGGATAAATAGCAACAGCTTTTAAGGTTGCAGAAACATTAAGAATCTGTTGAATACTATCGGGATAATTACAATAATCGGTATCGATAAGGGACAATTGAACGGTATAGGTACCGGGGTTGACAAACGAATACGAGATCGATTCGGTGTTGGTAGTTATTGGAGCAGTGCCATCACCAAAATTCCAAGAAAAAGTTTCATTAGTAAAAGGTTTTCCTATTGGTGCTTCGCTCTTATTAACAAATTGATAGTTAAAAACATCACAGGGCAATAAACGATTAAAAGTAAAATCTAATGCTACGGGATACGGTTTAACCCTAATAAGCACATTAGACGAATCGACTTGATTACAAGCAGCAGGATTAATTGAAAAGAGCGTAACGATATAATTTCCCAAATTGGTAAAAGTATGCTGTGCGTAAGGTTCAAGGGTAGTATCATTTTTAGTTCCATCGCCATAACGCCAAACATACATCGTTGCTTGTGCAATAGCATCAGAAAAATTAACGATGAGTGGTTGACATCCGGTAGTTTTATTAAGAATATTATTGATCGTAGCATGAATTTCCGAAGTTATACCAATAAATCCCATTTCAATTTTTACAGCACCTAAATTACAGCCCATATTCCCCGCAGCATTTTTGTCGTACGCCGTGTACCAAGCACCCGGTGTTGTTGGAAACAAAACACCGCCGCCACAGTTAGCACAAATAGCCTCATAAATAACACCTCTAGGGTCGAAGCGACTAGTTCCACCATCAACATGATCAGTAAAACCACCGTATTGACCAAAATAAGTACCATATAATTGCGATCGGGCGTCGCGTTCAAGAACAAAAAAATAAAAATCCTTACCATCTGTTTTTTTTTGTATAGCATCCTGCGTGACCGATAAGCCCAAAGTACCATCATTAGGAAAATCAGGTGAGATACCTTGTACACTCCCACCCCATCCGCCTACATAAACATTCTCACAACGATCCACTAAAAATGCCGTAATAGAAATATTGGGATTTGATGTATTAGTACCAAAAACAGTACTATAAACATACTGCGATAAATCGGGGGCTAGTTTAGCTATAAATTGCTTACCGTTTGGCTGACTAAACGGTGCATTAATAACAGGGAAAGACTTGGTAGTAGTACCACAAATATAAGGATTGCCGGTAGCATCATACTGAACGCCATATACAACCGTTGCCGCATTAGCCGCACCGATATATGAGGTTTTTTTAAGTATTCCGCCGTCATTCGACAATACAGCAAGAAAGCCATTACAAACACCGCCATTGTAAACAGGACCTACGGTACCTGTTTTATCGCCTGGAAAATCAGAGCTACTCGTAGCCCCACCAATCAAAATATCCTGCGTTAGCGGATTAAGCGATAATACAAAACAGGCATCATTACCGCTTCCTCCCAGATATGTACTAAAAGCAAGATTAAGATTTTGATCAAATTTAAGGATAACACCATTTTGCTTACCGTTCAATACTTTTTGTGGAGCATTAGCCGTTGTTGGAAAATTATTAGATTGCGTACACGAAGCCAAATAAATATTACCGAGCTTATCGAGAATCACTTCACTACGGGCATCATCTCCATAATTTCGAACAGTAGGACGCGACACATTATAAGGTGCTTTACTGAATCCGCCATTCACGCCATCTACACCCGAGCCACCAATTTTCCTACTAGCAATCAAACCAGTACCTTGTGCATTCAAAATTGTTAACACAATTGCATAGCCACCATTACAAGACCCAATATTAGACAAGGTTGTTGGATAATCAGGCGAGCTCGTTCTACCAGCAATTACTAAGTTACCGGCCGGCGTAACAATCAAACTATGGGGTTGTTCATTACCGCCACCACCGATATAAGTTGCATAGATTCTATTTTGACCATTCGGAGAATACTTAATAACCACCATATCATAGCCGGAAACACCATTTTCTACGGTTCCACCTCTAAAGGTCGTTTGAAAAGCCCCAGGCGAAGTAGGGAAACCATTACCATAAGCGATACCGGCAGCGTATAAATAGCCCTGATTGTCGTAAGTTGCTGAAAATCCCCAATTAGTAGCACTACTACCACTCAAGGTAGAAAACACCAATGTTGGATCAATAATCAAAGGGAAATTTTTATCATAATTATCTAAGGCAAAGCTAACAATTGAATCATCGGTGATAACATAACGACAGCCAACTTCTCGGCGACCGGTTAATGTTGGTTGATAACAATAAGGTTTTTTCTCTACAACATCGCCCACGGATGTGTGAATTATTAAATCACCATCACCGGCAAGGTTGATAGCCGTTGTACCCTTAAACAACAAAGCTAACGGTGCAAGATTAGCACCGGGGTTAACAATCAACTCATACTTCAATAAACCATTATTAGTAAAATATCTAAGATCAATATCACTGTAAATATTTTTTACAGCAATTGATTTATAGATACTACAATCACGAGCCCACAAAGCAGGATTATTACCTTCAATATAGTTATTACCTGAAGAAACTAATTTTTCAGGTTGCACAAGGGGTGTAGCTTGAGCATTCATAAACACAACCCGGTAAGCATGTGCGTGTAAAACTTGTACGCTACCATTAGGAACACCATTGGTGTAGGTGCTTGAATCGGTATGCACATCGGTCAATATTTCGGATTCCTCTTTAGGATTATTCAATGAAACTGTATAACCATTAAGATGAACAAAAAAAGCACCGTGTAACATATCCCCTTTAAACAACACTTCTTTATTCCATTGCCCTTTATTCTGAACAAAATCAATCGAAGAGCCCTCTTGTCCATAGCTATCGACAAATGCTAATAATATTATTAATAATAAACAATAGCAACGAAGCATATTACAAAGAATTGATCATTAATGTGCAAAGGTAAGTTTTTTTTACACGGATTAACGAACCCGCAGCATTTATAAAATATGAGGTGCCGAAAGTTTATATTTTATGCGGAGAAGAAGGGCATGGTGGGGTGCATTTTTCGGACAGATAGTTAAGATATAATTTAGTAGTTGAAAAGGAACAGTTTTGAGTAAAAAATTTAAGCTCTATGACGAAAAGGGTGGGTAAAATGTTAGAAGTTTGATGACTTTTAAAATGATAATTTGGTATTTTATCATGTCATTTTTCTTTCTTTTGTCTTGATACAAAAGAAAGAAACAAAAAAAAATCAAGCCTGCAGAGTAAGGGCTGCAAAACTACGGCTCTCTTCGTTATCGAAAATGAATGGCATCGGATATATAGAAAGCGATTGGATATAACTTGCTTGCTTCTTTACAATTTTAGCATCGCTACCACTCGCTTTCTTTGATATATCCGCCTCGCCCCATTTTCGATAGCCACTTCGTTCGCCTTGTTTTGTAACGCCCTTCCTCTGAGGGCATTCCGGATATATGCTTAATGGTAATCAATATGAAATTAAGGTAAACTACCCCCCCACCCTTTTCGTCATAGAACCAATTAATTCAATATTTCTCAAAATCGTTCAAGGCTACATCTTCGCTTATTGAAAAAAACAAAGTCTTTTTCAATTCCTTGAAATCCATTCGCAAAGTTTTTATTCTTGGACATTCGCTTGCAGACATAGATAAAAAATATTTTAATGAAATTTTGATATCAATCAGTAATAGTGCTGTTTGGCTTTTGTCATATCATACCCCTAATGAAAAAGAAACACGCAGAAAAAGACTGAATGAATTTGGTATTAAAAACAGGCAAATAGTTTTTAGTCCAAATGAATAAATTGATTCCTGAATTTCGGAGTAAAATAAAATTAACATTGAGAATTGCTTTATTAGTATTAAGAAGTGCAATAAGAATTTAATAAATGAAAATTCACCGAAGAGAAATTAGATAAGGCGTTTGCCGAGTTGTTGAAGCAAGAAGGCGAATTGAACGAAAAAGTGGTATGTCGAAAATTCCGGCAACCTATTTCAGTAATTCGGAAATTTCGAACTACGGCCGAAACAAAATTTTCTACAATTTCGAACGGCTACAATTTGTCCAGTTTATTTGATAATAAACTGGACAAATTAATTATCTTTGCACGACAAAAGCAAAAGTATAGACAAACCTAGACTTTTTTAGAGTTTGAAGAACATAAAGAAGTCTTGTAAAACCCTTATTTTACAATCTTTTTAGACTACTTTAGACAATTATCTGGCGGAGAAGAAGGGATTCGAACCCTTGATACCTGTTACAGTATACACGCTTTCCAGGCGTGCCTCTTAAACCACTCGAGCACCTCTCCATTATGTCCGTAATACAACATGCTTATTGATAAGCGGTAAAGTTAACTATTTTTCTGTGCTTATGTTTTGTTTTTAATCAAATCACGAGTCTAAGCTGTTTTTATAGCATTTTAAAAGGACATAAGCATTTATTGCACAAAGTCTTATATAGATACCCCGATAATCCCTAAAATTATGGCTTTTAGGTAGGATACAAATATAAAAAATGCCCCATTTTTTTTTAATGATTCAATGTTTTTTTTTTGAGTTAACTTGCATTTTTTAAGGATAATAAAATTATCAAAAACTATTTATGAAAATCTTGAAAGCTACTGCTATTAATGCAATGGTCTTATTGATGTATCTTCTATTATCAACACCATCGTATGCCCATGCTTTATTTCAACATTCTAAATTTTCCGTTGAGTTAGATAAAAATTGGCAGTTCACAAGAGAAGATTCTATTAATTGGTTACCCGCTACGGTGCCTGGGTGCGTGCATACTGATCTACGATCTAATATGTTAATTCCTGATCCATTCTGGGGAACTAATGAAACAATGCTTCAGTGGATTGATAAAAAAAATTGGATGTACCAAACGCATTTTGATGTTCCTGATGCCATTTGGGAGCAAGATTCCATCGATTTACATTTTAAGGGGTTAGATACCTATGCTGATATCTATATCAACAATCATTTTTTGTTGCACACCGATAACATGTTCCGAGCTTGGCATATTAGTTGCAAGAAATATTTAACAAAAAAAAATAACATTATAGAGATCAAATTCCAATCACCGATTATGGTGGGATTAGAAAAATTAAAAGAAAACGGTTATCCTTTACCGGCTTCTAATGATCAAGCTAAAATGGGGCAGGTACCGGGCGATGCACAAGTTAGCGTGTTTACACGCAAGGCACCCTATCAATATGGCTGGGATTGGGGTCCGCGTTTTGTTTCGATGGGTATTGGGCACCCTATCACATTAGAAGGATGGAGCGTTGGAAAAATTGAAAATGTTTATATCAACAATGTATTCTCAAGTAATTACAATAAAGATACGATCACGGCGTACATTCAAGTCTTTGTTACCCAAAAAGGGTACTATTCAGTTAATTTAGAACTAAACAATGGTATTGAAAAAAAAATACGAATGGACACGGCGTTAAATCCCGGCACGCAAACGGTACCCTTAAAATTTGTTTTAAACAACCCTAAATTGTGGTGGTGTGCTGGATACGGCTCGCCACATTTATATAATATTTCTTGCCAACTATATTTTGATGGTACAATGTTATCAATCAACCAATTCACCTACGGATTCCGTAATATTCGCTTAGTACAAGATAAAGATTCGATAGGGCGGGGTTTTAAGTTTGTATTGAATGGGGTTCCGGTATTTGCTAAGGGTGCCAATTATATTCCCAATGATATTTTTCAGACCCGTGTTACTAAAGACAAATATGATTTTATCCTATCAAGTGCACACCGATCAAACATGAACATGTTGCGCGTATGGGGTGGCGGGAATTATGAAGATGATTATTTTTACCATTTATGCGACAAGTACGGGATACTTATTTGGCAAGAGTTTATGTTTGCTTGTTCTATGTATCCTGGCGACCCCGATTTTTTGGCCAGCGTTACTGCGGAAGCAAAAGATAATATTATTAGATTAAGGAATCACCCTTGTATTGCTTTATGGTGTGGTAACAATGAAATTGATGCTGCTTGGCATTACTGGGGTGAAGGATGGCGTGATAGCTATTCCCCTAGTCAACAAAAAATTATTTGGGGTAATTATCTCAATATTTTTGATACGATACTGTGCCATGCCGTAGCAAAATATAGCCCGCAAGTTGATTATGTTGAATCATCACCATTGGCTTATCACGGTGCTAATATCCCCGCTAATCAGATTGCCGAGCAAGAGCAATTATCCGGCGATATGCACTTTTGGTCTGTCTGGCATGGAAAAAAGCCATTTTCTGAATATGCCAAACATGTAGGTAGATTTATGACCGAGTATGGTTTCCAATCGTTTCCATCGATGCAAACGATTGCCACTTTTGCTAATGCGAGTGATTGGAATATAAATAGTCCGGTAATGCTCGATCATCAACGCAGTCCACCGGGTAATGGATTAATTAAAATTTACATGGATCGCGATTATCAAGACCCCAAGAATTTTTCATCTTTTGTTTATCTTTCCCAAGTACTACAAGCTGAAGGTATTAAACAAGCTATCGAAGCCCATAGACGCAGTATGCCTTATTGTATGGGTACTTTATATTGGCAATTGAACGATTGTTGGCCTGCTCCTTCGTGGTCTAGCATCGATAATACGGGAACTTGGAAAGCTTTGCAATATTTTGCAAAGAAGGTGTATAATCCTATTTTAGTATCGCCCGTTATGGACAGCTCGGTTTGTAAAATATATGTTGTATCTGATGAACAAAAATCGGTAACGGCTAAGTTACTGATTCGGGTTTTTGATTTCTTAGGTACCCCCCTTTATCAAAAAAAAATACCAATCGAAATTGCACCTGCATCAAGCAGTATTTATTTTACCATTCCTAAGATGGATGAGGTACAACAACAAGTTAGCTATATTCGCAAAGCCTATATGGATATTAAAGTATTGGGTGAAAACAATCAAATTTTATCAGAAGCTATTCAGTATTTTGCACCAGTAAAACAATTACTATTGCCTAAGCCTAAGTTGCGTATATCAGTTATAACCAAAAATAAGAATGGATTTTTATTATCTTTAGAGTCTAAAAATTTGGTTAAAAATCTATATTTGTCAACCCAATCTAAAGGTATTTTCACCGACAATTTTTTTGACTTATTACCCTATCAAAAGCGAAGAGTTTATTTTTCTTATGCAAAGGATGAAAAATATAGAAGTCCAAAATTTAAGATTCAGAGTATTTATGATACCTATAACCATTAAACATATTAAGGAATGAATAGTAAATATTTTCTTTCGGGGTATGGAATTAAGACGAATCGATTATAAATTATTAAGAAGTTTATAGGTTTACCGGTTCCTTCTTATGTATTAAAAAGGTATTAAATAAGACATTACTTATAAAAAGACCATATTTTATGTTCGCAGTCCTAAGATTATTAGCAAAATTATTAATGTGGTTTTTTATTAGTTCTTTTTGTTACATCCTGTTATGTATCTATATTTTTCCACCTATTACCATTACACAAATATACAATGGTTTCTATTACGGGCTCCATCAAAAATCTATATCGTGGCATGACATTCCGGCATCTGTAAAATTAGCCGCACTCGCCAGTGAGGATCAAAGTTTTCCCTATCATAATGGAATTGATTGGGAAGCGGTACAAAAAAGTATCGAGCAACATGTATCTGAAACAGGTAAAAAAAGTAAACGAAAAAAGTTGCGTCCTTTAGGTGCAGGAACGAGCACTATAAGTCAACAAACTGCCAAAAATGTTTTTTTATGGCAAGGCGATGGATGGACAAAATATGTACGCAAATTTTTGGAAGTATATTTTACAAAAATGATTGAATATTTTTGGGGTAAAAAAAGAATTCTCGAAGTATATCTTAATGTCATAGAAATGGGACCCGGTATATTTGGAATCGAAGCGGCGTCCGAATATTATTTTCATATACATGCTAATAAACTATCGCCCAAACAAGCAGCTATGATCATTTCCTGTTTACCGAATCCTAAAAAATTTACGATTGTTCCCATTTCACCCAGAGTAGCTTATCGTTATCCACAAGTTTTGGAACAAATGAATAATTTAGAAGATGATGCGGGTGTTATGAATTTAGTAAATGCCAAATAAATAAGTACGGTTATCGGTAGTAGTATAACCTATTATGACAACAAATTACCACATAAAAAAAATAATTGGGCACGATAACTTAATATTTTATGTAATTTTTTATATGTAACTTACATTTTTATTAAATAATACCATAGTTGATATCGATCTTGGCGTTTTGTATCAATAGGGGTTGCTTTGTATGGTATCACATCGTGTGCCATGTTCAATAAAAAAACAAAAAATTTTAATATCCTTTCAAGATGCCACTTACTTTATTCTTCTTAGCAGTAAAAAATAACCTATGAGTCGGATTAAGAAGATGAATATTTTTTTACCGTTTTTGATATCGATTTCTGTTGTAGTAGGCATCGTTATAGGGTATAGTTTATCAGGCGGTAGCCTTAGCGATTCTGCTTTTAACATAAGTACGCAAACATTGGGAGAAATTGAAGGGCTCATTCAAACGAAATATGTGGATAACGCTAATTTGGTTTCTATAACCGACTCATCAATTAATTGGGCTGTTACTGGTTTGGATCCTTACTCCTCGTATATTCCACCAAGTAAAGTAAATGAATTCCATGCAAAGATACTAGGAAACTATCAGGGTATTGGGCTATTCTTTGAATGGTTTAATGATACGGCTAATGTTGTTTCTGTAGTACAAAACACAGCTGCTTATCGAGCAAATGTTCAGATTGGCGATAAAATTATTGCGTTAGATGGAAATGCATTTAATAAAGAAAGTTATAATACCATTGTTTATAATGTAATTCAAAAAGAGGTAGTTTATTTAACTATTTTAAGAAACGATTCCATAGTTAATCTACCAATTCATCTACAATCAATACATATTCCGAGTATTAATGCATTTTACATGATTAATAAAAATATTGGCTATATACACTTAGCATCTTTTACTACATTTACCCATCGTGAATTTATTACAGTAATGGATTCATTAATCCACCTTGGTATGCAACAACAACTTATATTGGATGTCAGGGGGAATTCTGGTGGCAATATGGCTTCTGCTATTGAGTTAGCGGATGAATTTTTAAGTTACGGTAAACTAATAACCTATATAGAGGGTGCACATTTACACAGAAAATCATTTGTTAGTACTAAAATAGGTCAATATCAAAAGTATAAATTAGTAATTATTGTTAACGAAAAGACGGCTAGTGCCGCCGAGATGTTTACGGCTGCTTTACAAGATTGGAAACGAGCAATTGTAATAGGGCGACGCACTTTTGGAAAAGGACTTGTTCAAGAAAATTATAATTTAATTAATAAGGGCATATTACGATTAACGGTTGCTAGGTATTATACCCCATCAGGTAGGTGTTTACAAAAAAAATACAAAGGAGAATCGATAAATGAGTATAAAGCCGATATTAATAGGCGATTTAAAGATGGTGCACTCGCCAATGAAAACAAAGATCAAAATGAAAGTGAATATGGTGGCGGTGGTGTTGTTCCGGATATATTTGTACCAATTGACACCAATTTATTTACGCCTAATATATCAACCTTAATGTCTAAAAAGATAATACAACATTTAGCATACCTCTATTACATTGACCACAAAGATGTTCTTCGGGCAAGGAAAGCAATTACAACAATTAATAGTATCAACTATGATATTAATTTTTGGCGACAATTACAAAGAATTATTTGTGGCGACTCGTGCAGTATATCATACTTTACGCCTACTGACAGATTAGAAATCATTAAATTGTTTAGAAAATATCTAGCCCTACAAACATGGGGTACCGAAGTTGCGTATATTATTACTAATCAGACCGACCCTAATATTGCCATGGCCATCAAACAATTCTAATAATCTACAATTTATTAATATAACCATTCTAATTTATCGGTAATCCGTCCGCCTCTTATCTTATTGTTCTATATCATCATACTATTACCGGTGCAGTTATTGATTCAAGTATGGATATTTTTGTGTGCTGACATAATCATAAGTATAGGTAGTACTAACCGCCGGCGTGTTGGGATACATAGTTTGAACAAACCTAATCACACCAATATTAGGTGCAAAATAATAAGTAAATAATTCATAATAATCATCACCAGCAACTGGCGGCTGCATACCTGGACCAGGAACAATCGATATTTTAACAGTAGTTGCATAAACCTGTTTATAAGTACCCCCATAATATTTGCCACTAACTATTGGTAAACTAACTACCCCATTTGTTAAAATGGTAGTAGTTGTATCCGTAAGGGTGCCAATGAATGATTGGTCGTTAAGCGTATAAATCCCTACATTATTGTTTGTATAGGTACCGCCCAAGGGAATTCTTGTATCTAATACTTCTTGAAAATAATTTGCCGTGATAGGATTGGTTGGTCCTAATGTAGTTGCGTCAATTGTATTTCTTGCTTCCCAATAAACAGGAGGCGTACTATATACATAAAACACGGTAAAAAATCCATTAGCACCCACATAATTTAGTTGGTTATAGGTTTGGTTATTAAATAGCCCGGTTACCGATGTAACAAAATTCGTATCAAAAGTACCATCATTTTCTAAGTAATAAACATTGTAGGTACGAGGAACAATCGGATAATAATTAACGGCATTTTGTGCAGGATTTATTGTTTTTGAACAGGACAACAAAACAATAGTAAAGATACCAATACAGGTACGGGAGGCATACTTATGAAATAGAAGAATAGACATATATTTTTTATAAAATTCTATGTTCAATTAAAAATCAAGAATACAAATTACGCACAGTCATTTACAAAAGCACATTTTATTGGTAAGATAAGCGTTAGGCGATACTTTTTAAAGGAACAACTATTTAACAATCAAATATTTTATTAGGATTTAAAATTAGGTTCGGGTCAAAAACCTTTTTAATTTGTCTCATTAATTCAATCGTAGTAGCATCAAATACAATATCTAAAAAATCTTTTTGAATTAATCCAATTCCATGCTCTCCGCTAATGGTACCGCCTAGATTCTTGACAACAATAAATAATTCGCGAATAATTTTTTTCATTACAACATTATTGTAGGTGCCGCTGATTCCTTCTTTGCGTATTCGGATATGTAAATTACCGTCTCCGGCATGTCCATAGCTAAGAACCTGACAATCAAATTTTTTACCAATATCTTTAGCCGCTTTAATCAGTTTAGGTAATTCGGCTCTTGGCACCACGGTATCTTCTTCGATGGTAAAGCCATTTGATTTAAGAACTTCCCCTAATTTTCTACGCACTTTCCAAAGTACCTCTTTTTGATGACTGTCTTCAGCGAACAAGACATCCCCCGCACCAAACCGAGTAGTAATCTGTGCAATAGATTCTAATTCCTGAAACAACACATCTTTATTTTGTCCATCAACTTCAATTAATAAATAGGCTTGGATTTCGGGCGACAAGGGCATAACATGATCTTGAATAATAGGTGCTACAAACTTAATCGAATCAGCATCAATCAGTTCTAAAGCGCTGGGGGTATAACCCGCCATAAAAACCTCATTAACACAAGCCCCTGCTTTTTCTATCGATGAAAAAGGTGCGAGTATAGTCATATCATATTTAGGCAATGGGATTAATTTTAAAACAATTTTAGTTACAACACACAATGTACCTTCGCTACCAACGATCAATTGCGTAAGATTATATCCCGTAGAATTTTTTAAAGTATTAGCACCGGTCCAAATAATTTCACCCGTAGGTAATACTACTTCTAAGTTGAGTACATAATCCTTCACTACCCCATATTTAACTGCTTTAGGACCACCACTATTTTCAGATATGTTACCACCAATAAAACAGGAGCCCTTACTAGAGGGGTCGGGCGGATAAAATAAACCTTTTTCCTTAACCTGATTCATGAGTACTTCAGTTATTACCCCTGGTTGTGTTGTTACCTGAAAATTTTTTTCATCAATAAAAAGAATCTGATTCATTCTTTCAGTTGAGAGCACAATACCACCTGCTATGGGCAAGGCACCACCAGACAATCCGGTACCGGCGCCCCTTGGTGTTACAGGGATTTGATATTGATTAGCAATTTTAAAAATGGCACTCACTTCTTCAGGTGTAATCGGCTTAACCACCACCTCTGGAAAAAAGACCAATTTTTCTGTATCATCTCTACTATATTTTTCCATATCTTCTTTATCATCCATTACCCACTCCTCGCCTAGCACTTGCTTTAATAAACCAATTGTATGAGCATCTACCTTATTGTATATTTTCATCGTACAGAATTTTATTCAATTTAAGATTGTGTTAGATTTTTAAAGATTTCTTCTAAATTAGATTGCACAACTTGAATACTTTGTATATTTTGATTAGTATCTAAACTAAACTGCATTATTTTTTTCCGGACATCATGTGGGGTTGCTTCTGTAACGGTTATACTCATTTTTTTATCGGTTACAACCGTTGTTAAATCAGGATGAATGTACGCTGACAATCTTGAGAAGTCAATAGCTTGCTCAAATTCAATAACAATTTTCTTATCACCCATCGTTGCTTCATTTTGCAAGTTAGATAAATTATCATTAGCAACAATCGTACCTTGGTGCATGACAATAATTCTATCACATATAGCGGTTACCTCTTGGATGATATGGGATGAAAAAATAACCGTTTTATTGTATGCTTGTGCTTTAATAAGATTACGCATATCAATCAGTTGATTCGGGTCTAAGCCACTCGTAGGCTCATCTAAGATAAGGACTTCGGGCTGATGAATGAATACACTCGCTAAGCCTAGTCGTTGTTTATATCCTTTTGATAATTGACCAATCTTTTTATTAGACTCGGGCGTCAACTGTGTCAGTTCAAGGATGTCTTTAATTCTTTTTCGCTTATGTGTCAGTGAAAAACATTGGGTTATAAAATAAAGATATTCTTGTACATACATATCGTAATACAATGGATTACCTTCAGACAAATACCCGATTTGTTTTTTAATTGCTTGAGCCTGCTTTGTACTATCCTGCCCCCGTATTTCGATTGTACCAGATGAGGGCATTAAAGAGCCTGCTAACATTTTAAGGGTAGTACTTTTACCGGCACCATTAGGACCTAAAAAGCCAACAATTTGCCCCGGTTGAATAGAAAAGCTAATGTTATTGACAGCAACTTGTGCACCGTACCGTCGCGTTACGCCACTAACAATAATAGACATTTTTTTACACAAAGGTATGTATTAATATTTAATTTTTTTCTGCATACATTAAAACAATATAGTTGTATAATATTTTTTACCTTTGCCCAAATGATAAAAAATGTCTCTATCAACAGGGCAACAATTTTATAATAAAGCCACCCAAAAGGCATTTGATGTAAACCATCGTAAGCGCTTAGCCTTCAATATCAATCGTTATGATACAGCGGTACTAGAGGGTAAAAAACAGTGGATCGATTTAGAAACCACGCGTACCCAAGCACAGTACATAAAAAAAAAGGCAATCGACAACTTAGGGTTATATTTATTAGAATTTGAAAAAAACATAACACAACGAGGTGCACAAGTATTATGGGCTAAAGATAGCACCGAGGCCTTGGCTTACATTGGTGCTATCTGTAAAGAAGTACAAGCTCGCTCGGTGGTGAAAAGTAAAAGTATGGTTACCGAAGAAATACATCTAAATGAATACTTAGAAAGTATCGGCGTTCAGTCTATTGAAACCGACTTAGGTGAATTCATCCAGCAATTAGACGGTGAGCCACCTTACCATATAGTAACACCTGCCATGCACAAGAGCAAAGAAGATGTTGCCAAACTGTACCATGATAAACTTGGAACCCCTTTGACATACACACCTATTGACATTGCCGCAAAAACAAGGCAGCTATTAAGAAATAAATTTGCAGAAGCCGAAATTGGTATTAGTGGTGGTAATTTTTTAATAGCTGATGTTGGAGCAGTAGTGGTTACTGAAAATGAAGGCAATGCACGCTTATCGCTTTCTTTACCTAAAACACATATTGCTATTGTTGGCATTGAAAAGATTTTACCCAGCATTCAAGATTTGGCACTTTTTTTACCACTGTTAGCCACCTTTGGTACCGGTCAAAAGGTAACCGTATATAATTCCATTATTTCTGGTCCAAGACAAGTGGGCGAAGTTGACGGTCCCGAACAAATGTATGTAATTTTATTAGATAATGGACGAACTAAATTATTAGAAGATACACGACTACGAGAATCTTTACAATGTATTCGTTGCGGTGCTTGCCTCAATATTTGTCCTGTTTATAAAAGCATCGGTGGGCATGCCTATCAAACAACTTATTCAGGACCTATTGGCGAGGTTATATCACCCACTTTAAAAGGGATAAAAGAATTTAACCACCTCAGCTATGCGTCTTCTTTATGTGGTAGTTGCACGAGTGTTTGTCCTGTTAAGATCAATATACATGAATTAATTTTATACAATCGTCAATTAGCCGTAGCTCATCGCGGGGTAGGTTGGATTGAACGATTGTCGTGGTACTTATGGGAACAGTCATCCTTAAATAGAACTTTGATGAATCAAGGCACGAGCAGTATAAAAAATTTTGTTGTCAATAAAGTTATCAAAGGGTGGAGTCGTTATCGTCAAGACATCCGTTTCAGCGATAAATCATTCAACCAACTGTGGAAAGATGCCCAAGACAAAAAGTAATAATAACAACTGGATTTTACTGAACAAGCTATCTATTGCGACTTTTACTTTCTTGGGTACAGGCACCGTGTAGTTAATACCACAGCTTAATATATTCAAGTGGTTGATAATTCTCTAAAGTGTGCATAGCAAGTGTTGGTTGTTCTTTTGAAACATACATCGTATAAAGCAATACATCTCTTAATAATTTTGCCAAGCAACCGCGTGCCTTTCTATATCTAATTGCCCTTTTATTTCTTGTAGCAAAAATATATTTTAGCCATAGCCTAAAGGCTCTAATTCCCATTCATAAAAAAAATCCTGATAGGTGGATAAGGGAATTGAAATATCTAAGGGCATAAATATTTAGTTGCCATAAAAGATGGGACATTATTATAATGTCTGCAAAGGTATAAGTTTATTCCCCAAAAAAAAGAAGTACTTATTCATTAGACAATATCCCCGCCACAAGCTCGGGTAGTTGTTTAACAATTTCTCGATGACTAGTTTGCAATTTTATAACCTTTATATTTTCGATAGGGACATATTTGTCTATATTATTGTAAGGCAAGGATAGTCTATAATTAAAAAGCTCAGAAACTTCATATTTATCAGAAAGCATCGCTTTAAACAAGACACAACGAGTATATTGTAGTTTTCCGCTTAATGGTGCTTCACTTAATTTTTCTTCTACAGGTATAATATCAAGAATTTTTTCTTTATAAACTTCACCGTGCTTCTCAGCAATGTCCAATAGTATTAATTGTTGTTGCTCTGGTAAAGTCTTATATTTTGAGAGAATACTTGTCATAATCGGATCAAAAATAATTGTATCCAAACCATAAATAAGTATATTCCTAAAACCTCTTTGCTCGAGCTGATAAGCCATTTCTAAAGCTATTTGAGCACCTAAAGACCAACCGAGTAAAATAAGCGGGGCTGTTTTAGTTATTGCCTCTATTTCTTGTAAGTAATAATTTGCTAATTGACTAAGATCATCTATTTTATCCTCTTTAATAATATTATAATTTTGAACACCCCAACAAGTATAATGCTCTTGCAATCGATACGCCAGATTATAATAAATTTCCGCCCCACTGGCAGCAGGATGTACCATATACATAACTTTGTTTGAAGATGAACTATTTAATCCTACAACAATTTCCTGTGTATTTTTATTAAAATACAATCTATAAGATAGCCCACGGACATTGGGATATTGAAAAATATCCAGTACAGCAAGTTGGGCATTAAATTTCTTGTTCAGCAAACGCACCAATCTAATAGACAAAATACTATTACCGCCTAATTTAAAGAAGGAAGTGTTAGTACTGATTTCAGTAGGTTTAATAGATAATAGTTCCGAAAATATATTTAATATTTGAACCTCTAACTCATTTACAGGCAGAACAATAGACGCATCAGAAAAAGAAATATCCTTATTCAACAAGGCTTTTCTATCTAATTTACCATTAACGGTTAAAGGTAATTTATCCAACTGCACATAAGCTGTAGGCACCATGTATTCAGGCAATTGACTCAACAAATAATTTCTTAACTCTTCTGTCTTCAATTCTTCAGAAGCCACCAAATACGCCACCAAATATTTATTATCCCCTTTGTCATTAACTAACACTACGGCTTGATTGATAGCCTTGTTATTTTTAAATTCCAATATCTTATTTTCTATTTCCCCCAATTCAACTCTGTAGCCCCTAATCTTCACTTGAAAGTCATTTCTACCGATATATTCAATATTCCCATCGGGCAACATTCTCACTAAATCGCCGGTCTTATACAATCGGCTATTTCTATTTTTCTTATTATCATCTTCAGTTTGAAATGGGTTTTTAATAAATCTTTTAGCAGTTAATTCTGGTCTATTAAAATACCCGCGGGCTACCCCATCCCCACCAATGTACAATTCACCAATAGAACCTATTGGTAATAGCCTCCTATCACCGTCTAAAATAAAACCTTGCAAATCATCGAAAATCCTACCAATATTAGAAGGCGTTTCAATAGACTGAAATAAATGTCTATAAGAAACATGCACCGTAGTCTCGGTTATCCCATACATATTAACCAAAGCAACAGATGGATAAGCTCTATGAAAAGGCTCTACAGAAATTTTATTTAAAGGCTCTCCACCAAAAACAATCCTTCTATAAGGCAATCGATTTGCTCGTGCATCTGCTTCTTTAAATATAATTTCTGTTAAAGCATAAAAAGATGTAGGCGTTTGATTTAAAATGGTAACCCCCTGTACTATCGACTCATAATAAAATATCGATAAATCCTTTCTACAACTATTCGGCACCACCCACAATTTACCACCATAAACTAAGGCACCCCATATCTCCCAAACACTAAAATCAAAAAAGTACTCATGAAATAAACTCCATACATCTCGACTTGTAACATCAAACTTATCTTCAGTTACTTTAAATAAACGGACGACATTAACATGTTCTACCATCACACCCTTAGGATTCCCAGTTGTCCCTGATGTGTAAATAATATAAGCCAGATTATTAATAATGGTTAATGGTGAATTATGAATGGTGCATGTCTCCAAAGTTTGTAATAGTCCTTCATTTCGTAAATCTACGATTGGTAGCTGTATATTGTTAACGAATACCACATCAATATTAACAATTAAACATTTTGGATTCGTGTCCTCTAAAATAAAATGTATGCGATCTTCAGGATACTCCGGTGAAATAGGACAATACGCTGCTCCACTCTTTAACACCCCGAGTATTGCGACAATCATCCATTCGCTTCGTTCAAGCAAGAGACAAATAATGTCGTCAGCTTTTGTTTTGTAGGCATCATGTAAATAATGAGCTAACTGATTTGATTTATTATTTAATTCCTGATAAGTCAATTGTTTGTCCTCAAAGACTACCGCAATATTATTCGGTGTTCGTGCTACTTGCTCCTCAAATAGCTGATGAATGGTTTTGTCTTTAGGATAATCTGCTTCTGTTTTATTGTAGTCATAAACCAAATACTTGTATTCCTGTTCATCAACAAATTTAATTTTTTGCAAAGAGTTACTTAACCGTTCTTTTACAATTTGTGTAAGAATAAATTGGTAAGTCCGCATAAATCGATCTACACTTTTTCGTTTATACAAACTTGTTGCATAATTACAAGAAATAGACAATCCGTCTTTACCCTCGGCAATCATCGTCGTCATATCAAACTTTGCGGGGATGGAATATTCTGTATTGGCAAGATAGGGTTTGAGTAAAGTACCATCATGCTCACCACCAAAATCCTGCAAGCCAAACATGATTTGAAAAATTGGATGGCGACTCGTATCGCGTTCTACTGCCAAAGCCTCTACCAATTGCTCAAAAGGAATATCTTGGTTGTGTTGTCCTTGCTGCACGATCTCATGCACTTGTTCTATATAGCTTTTCAGACTATCTTTAAAATTTATGTGCATTCTTAAAGCCAGACTATTCACAAAAAAACCGATCATCTCTTCTGTACCTGCATAATGACGATTAGCAAATGGAGAACCTATTACGATATCCCGCTCGTTACTATATGCAGACAAAAACAAATAATAACCCGATAACAACACACTGTATAAACTGGTATTTAATTCTTTGGCAACTACTTTTAAATTATTAGTAACATCATTAGAGATAGTAATTGTTAGATTATATCCCCCATAGTTCACTTGCAAAGGACGAGCAAAATCGGTAGGCAAAGCACTATTATTATACCCCGCCAACCGATGCTGCCAATACTGCAATTCTTTATTCCATCGTTCCCCCGCCAAAAAATGCCGTTGCCACAAAGCATAATCCTTATACTGCAATCTATCCGCAAATGCTAACGGCTGATTATCCAATAATAACTGATATACTTTTTCTATGTCTTTTTGTAAAACCCCAGCTGACCAGCCATCAAAAGCAATATGATGAATCACGATTACCAATATTGTTTTTTTCGTTTTCTTTTTAGAATTAAAAAACTTTATTTGTATTGGCGTTTCTCTATCTAATTGAAATCCATAATTCACTAACGACAATGCTTGCTCTTCCAAATCGTGTTGCGTTGTATAATAACCTTCTTGTATTAAATCCTTAGAAACTTCCTTAACCACTTGATAAGTTGCCCCCTCATTGTTTTGTTCTATAACCGTTCGCAATATCTCATGTTGATTAACAACAAAAAGTAAAGCATCCTTCAACTTTGGAATATTTATGATTTTATCTAATTCCCATACCATGGGGATATTATACACTGCACTATTCGCTTTATCATACTGATAAATAAACCACAATCTATTCTGTGCGTAAGACAATACCTGATCTTCTAGTTTATTAAAGGATTGTTTCACTACAGAAATTTGTT
>JASGCP010000008.1 GCA_030053995.1 Phycisphaerales bacterium | reverse complement strand
CATCAAAATAAAAAAAATGCCTAAAAAATAGTCATTTCCGTCCAGACACTAATTAACTTGCTTTCGCCCATAGTTACCGAAGAACTCAAGTGATAAAATAATTTCATAAAATAATTTTATTAAAGATGAATAAATAAATATACCACCTTAAAACTGAGTAGTACAAGCATGCTAAGAATCTATGCCTGAATTAATTAAACTGTAGAAGCAAACTATGAACAGGTATTACCTCTACAGTTTTGATTACAAACTGAACAATCTAACTTACCCTTACAAGGTTTATTAGTACAATCATTGTAAGAAGAAGCCGAAGCCTTACCTGCAAAAATATTTTTTAGTTGTTGTCTGTTAATAATCTGTAATTTGGATGCTGGATGGTAATACATAATTGTAAGTATTAAAAAATGAATAAAAATAAGTCCTCCCTTATTAGATTCAATTTATAATGAATGGTTTGTTAAAAAAATGTTAAAGAGTAAGTGCGATGACGAAATAGCGGGGACTTAGTTAATGGTTAACTAAGCCCCCCCTTAAAAAAGGTCATTTTCCTTTGTCCTGAATCATAGGTACACTGATTGTTATGGTAAAACTGTCTGAACAAGGATAGTAGTTATCTTTAAAAAAATAGCATCCGGATATATCCGGATGCTATTTTAAGAAAAGTGGAGAATACCAGAGTCGAACCGGTGACCTCTTGCATGCCATGCAAGCGCTCTAGCCAACTGAGCTAATTCCCCGCAAAAAACTTAAAGAAAGAAACAATTAATCGCCCGCAATGTCTTCTTTTCCTTGTAACCAATTATTAACCGATACGGTAGTAATACTTTTTGGTCTTTCTATAGGTAATGATAAGGCTCTATCCCAACAAAGACTAGATAAAACACCCAAGGAGCGACTAACACCAAATAGAACGGTGTAAAAATCAAATTCTTTAAATCCGTAGTGATATAATAATGAGCCACTATGAGCATCTACATTAGGCCAAGGATTTTTAATTTTCCCTAATGATTGTAAAATGGGTGGGACGACTTCATAAATTCGCCAGACTGTTTGCAAGAGCTTATCATGAGGCATGTGTTTTTTACCAAATTCCATTTGAGCAATAAAACGAGGATCGGTTACACGAAGAACGGCATGCCCATAGCCTGGTACAACTTTGCCAATCGATAATGTTTTTTTAACATATTCTTCTATTTGTTTAGCTGAAGGTTCATCTGATTTTAATTCTGCTTGCATGTCCAGTATCCACTTGATAACTTCTTGATTAGCCAGTCCATGTAAGGGGCCTGCCAGCCCATTCATGCCCGCAGCAAAGCTGAGATAAGGATCACTCAAAGCACTACCGACAAGATGGGTCGTATGAGCTGATACATTACCGCCTTCATGATCCGCATGAATAGTCAAGTACAGACGCATAAGTTCTCTAAATTCTTCAGTATCATATCCCATCATGTGTGCAAAATTTCCCGCCCAGTCTAATAAGCCATCGGGTTCAATGTGTTCGTTATTTTTATATTTGCGTCTGTAAATATAGGCTGCGATTCTAGGCAATCGGGCAATCAGATCGATAACATCATCGTACATAAATCCCCAATAATCTTTCTTATTCATTCCTTTTTGATATTCTTTAGCAAATCGACTTTCATTTTGTAGTGCCATCACGCCAATAACAAACATGGTCATCGGATGGGTATTAATGGGTAAGGATTCTAAGGTGTTAAAAACATAACTGGGAACATGGCTACGTCTTTGAAAAACGCTGGTTAAGTGATGAACATCATCTTCGGTTGGGAGTTTTCCCAAGAGCATCAGGTAAAAAATGCCTTCTGGCAAAGGTTCAGCCCCCCCCGGTGCTTTGGGTAGTTTTTCGCGTAACTCCGGAATAGAAAACCCACGAAAACGAATACCTGACTGTGCATCGAGTAGACTTGTTTCAGTTACTAAACCAGTAATCCCACGCATACCTTGATAAACTTGAGATAGGGTAACATCACCAATTTTTTTATCGCCATGCTCTTTAAGCATATCTTTAATTGCACTGTTTTGTTTCTCGGAAATATCCTTAAACTGTTGTTTGATAACACCCATATGTTTTTGATTTTATAAATTATAATAACTTTTAAGCAAATGTACTACTTAAAAAATAATCAATGATAACTACTTCGGTGCTTTTTTATAAAGGTAAATAGTAACAACTATAAAAAGACAATTAGGTATCCAACTGGCAACTAACGGTGATAGATTACCCTTGGTTGAAAAAATAGTTGAAAATTTATCGAAAATAATATATGCTGCACCTAATAAAAAGCCAACGGCTAAGTGCATACCACTCCCCCCACGCACTTTTTTAGAAGCAATAATAGCACCCATCAATGACAATAATAACACCGATAAAGCACTCGTTGTTCTTCTGTACAGTTCCATTTGGTAGGTGTTAATTCCTTCTATATTCTTTGATCGTGCATTTTTAATAAAATCAATTAACTCCGGGGTGGTCAATCGATCCTTTTTATATTCATCGTTGATAAACTCTTGAGGCGAGAATTTCTTTTTTAGGGCATATAAAGGGGTTAGCGTTAAGGTCTGATGCGTTGGTGCTATATCCCGTATTAATACATCTTGCAAATCCCATAGATCGGTTGAAGAATTCCACTTAGCCGTGGTTGCTCTAATATTTTCAATGGCTCTGCCGTTGGCTAAGGTATAAAGAAAAAAGGTATTTCCTCTTTTAGAAAAGGTATCAAAGGAATGAATTCCTGCATAAGTAAAAGAGTCAATCCTTAAATAATAATCTGTAACATGGGGAATCAACGGATTGTAACTTGAGTTTAAGTCCACATACTTTGCTTGGAAGGATACCCTAATTTGATTAGCTTTAGGAATAATATATTGATTAGCAATTAGTAGAATTGTCGCCAAAAATATGCCACCTACCCAGTAAGGACGCAGAAACCTACTAAAGCTAACACCACTCGCCAAAATAGGTACAATCTCACACTGACTAGCCATTTTGGATGTAAAAAATATAACGGAAATCAATACGAAAATTGGGAATAACAAGGCTACAATATAGGGTATGAAACCAATAAAATATTGATTGATTAATTCTATAAAACTTAACTTTGACTTAACAAAATCATCTGCTTTTTCACTGGCGTCAATAATAACCGCTATTAATGTAAATAGAAAAATAGAGAAAAAAAAAGTAGATAAAAATTTTTTAAGTATGTACCAATCAATCTTTTTCATGTTGTCGTAGTCAACTAAGATAGCAAGTTAGGGTATTTATCTTGAAAAGTTGTATTCGTTAGCATAAGTCTGTGTAATTGGTTAAATCTTCAATATTTTTTTCAATTGCATGCAGATAATGAATCAACAGGTTGTAATTTTATTTGTTAAATCTTATAAAGTTTACAAGCAAAAATAGTCTAACTTCGTTGTATCATATTTGGATTTGATGGGTAACTCGTATCTTAAAAAAACTATTCATTATGGATGCAAATTTTTCTAGCCAATTTTCTGAACAACTCAATGTCATTATTATTTACAGTCGTGAAGAAGCGATAAGACTAGGGAGTAGCTGTATCGGCGTTGAGCATTTTGTATTAGGCATTTTGAAAGAATCTAATAATAATGCAACCGTCATATTGAAGGCATTACAGATCGATATTGATAATCTTAAAGAAGAAATAGCATCTCATGTTGATAATAAGTCTGTCAAAAAGAATCTACCGATAGACCTCTTAAATATACCTTTAACGGCGGAGGCTAGCAAGATTATTTCATTATCAAAATTAGAGGCAAAACACTTAAAGAGTAATCAGATAGGGGTTGAACACCTGATGTTAGGTATTCTGCGATCAAAAGATTACATAGTAAAAGAGTTTTTTGAAAAAGCTAATGTTAATTATGAACTTTTTAAAGGCAAAGTAAAAAGTCTTAAAAATGATGGTTTGAGTAGTTTTGAAGATAACGAGAACCTAAACATTAAAAATGAGTACCCAAGCGATGAAGGGGATGATGATTTTAGTGAAGATAAAAATGGAACTAATGGTCGTAAATCATTTGGGGCTAAAATTGGTAGTAGTGCTCCTAATTTCAAATCAAAAACGCCTGTTTTAGATAACTTCGGAAGAGATATTACCAAATTAGCTGAAAAAGGAAATATTGATCCTATTGTAGGTAGGACGGCTGAAATAGATCGTGTATCCCAAATACTATCACGTAGAAAGAAGAATAACCCTATTCTTATTGGTCAACCCGGTGTTGGTAAATCAGCTATTGTCGAAGGATTGGCTTTGCGTATTGTTCAAAAAAAGGTTAGTCGTGTGTTATTTGACAAACGGGTCGTATCATTAGACCTAGCAGCATTAGTAGCAGGTACTAAGTATCGCGGACAGTTTGAAGAGCGTATTAAAGCCATTATGGTTGAATTAGAAAAAAATAAGGATATTATTTTATTTATTGATGAAATTCATACTATTGTTGGTGCAGGCGGTGCTAGCGGTAGCTTAGATGCTTCTAACATATTTAAACCGGCACTTTCACGCGGGGAATTACAGTGTATAGGTGCTTCATCATTGGACGAATATAGAATGCATATTGAAAAAGATGGTGCATTAGCCCGTCGATTTCAAAAAGTAGTTATTGAACCATCTACTGTTGATGAGTCAATTCAAATTTTAGAAAACATTAAAAGTAAATACGAGGATTTTCATAATGTTACTTATAGCCAATCCGCTATCGAGTGTTGCGTTAAATACAGTGATCGATACATGACCGATAGGTTGTTGCCTGATAAGGCAATTGATGTACTCGATGAAGTAGGTGCTCGTGTGCATATACGAAATATTAATGTCCCTAATTCTGTGTTGGAACTTGAAAAAAAAATAGAAGATATTAAATTAGAAAAAACTAAGGTCGTTAAAAGCCAGCAGTATGAAGAAGCCGCCACGCTAAGAGATAATGAAAAAAAACTAAATGACGAACTTGATAAAATGAAGATGATCTGGGAAGATGAAAGTAAACATAAAAAATATCCTATTACCGAGGTTGAGGTAGCAGAAACTATTAGCTCGATGACGGGTATTCCTGTTAGTAAAATGGTTAAGGCAGAAAAAGAAAGGCTACAAAGAATGCCAGAAGATATTCAAAAAATGGTGATTGGTCAGGAAGACGCTATCGCTAAAGTGGTGAAAGCTATTCAACGGAGTAGAATTGGCTTGAAAGACCCTAAAAAACCAGTAGGTTCTTTTATATTCTTAGGTCCTACCGGTGTTGGTAAAACTGAACTTGCGAAAAGTATTGCTAAGTATTTATTTGAATCTGAAGACGCACTCATACGCATTGATATGAGTGAGTACATGGAAAAAATAAATGCTACCAGGCTGGTAGGGGCACCTCCCGGTTATGTAGGGTATGATGAAGGTGGACAATTGACTGAAAAAGTAAGGCATAAACCGTATTCGGTTATTCTACTAGATGAAATTGAAAAAGCACATCAGGATATCTTTAATATCCTACTACAAGTGTTGGACGAAGGGCAATTGACCGATGGCTTTGGTAGAAAGGTTGATTTTAAGAATACCTTGATCATTATGACGAGTAATGTTGGCGTAAGACAATTGAAAGATTTTGGTGAAGGGGTAGGTTTTGCTACCGCTACACGTGTTAATAATAAAGAAGAAAATAGTAAAGCCTTTCTAGAAAGGATACTTAAAAAAACATTTTCGCCAGAATTTTTAAATCGGATTGACGATGTTGTAATATTTAATTCTTTGACAAAAGAAAATATCTGTTCAATCATTGACATACTCGTAGCACGATTAGAAAAAAGAATTGAAAATACAGGACTGACTTTTAAATTCAGTGCTGACGCAAAGAATTTTATCGCTGAAAAGGGATATGATGCTCAGTATGGGGCTAGACCGCTTCAACGGGCCTTACAAAAATATGTCGAGGACCCTATTGCCGATGGTCTGATTAATCAAACCTTTAAACAAGGTGATAAAATATCTATAAAGCTCCATAAAAACAAATCGGAACTTTTGATTGATAAGGTTAATAAATAGCCTTAATTTCTTATTAATAGTTAGTTGTTTATTTTCACAAGATTATACCCAGCATTTGTCCCCCCCCTTCTCTATTGACGAAAGGCGTAGCCGAAACGAAATAGAGAGGGGGATGATGAAAAGTTGTTTGTACCTATATTAGTTTTTTCGCAAATTTAGTACTTTTAATGCTAACATTGATCGAAGTAAATTATGAATTTTAAAGACTATATTTCTCTAAAACGACAATATTTTCGATATGCTTTGTGTGTGGAAACATATCAATAGGTTGGATATGTAAAACTTTATATTGCGATAATAAAATTTTGATATCCCTTGCTTGTGTTGCAGGATTACAGCTAATATAAATGAGTTTATGAGGCAATTGTTTTAGTAACCAGTCTAATAACTTAGGACTCAATCCGGCTCTTGGTGGATCCAAAATTACTAAATCGGGGTATCCCTGTGTATTAAAAAAATCGGGTGAGCAAATCGTTGTTACATCGCCACAAAAAAAATTACAATTAGTAGCCTTATTAAGATGAGCATTATTAATAGCATCGGCAACGGCACTGGCTACTATTTCAACACCTACTATTTTGCGTGCTTGTTTATGCAAGAACAAGCCAATGGTTCCGGTGCCGCAGTATAAATCATAGATTACTTCTTTACCGGTCAAGTTGGCTAACTGACGAACCTGCTCGTACAGCATTTCTGCCTGATAAGCATTTGTTTGAAAAAAAGACTGCGGACTAATGATAAAATAAAACTCGGATAGCTGTTCTGTTATATACCCCTGCCCAAAGAAAATATTACTTTCTTGGTTAGCAAAACTATCATTCCAATTTTTGTTAATTGTATAAACAATAGTCGTTAGTTGCGGGAAGGTATGTAAAACATGGCTTAATAATTTTTCTTGCCATTGTGGTTCTTCATAGCCAAAAACAAAATTCAGTAACCATTCGCCTTTTTTAGTATTTCGTACAACTAAATTCCTTATCCACCCGGTATGCGTTCTAACATCATAAAAAGACATACCCATGGCAATAGCAAAATCCCTTACCGTATTTCTAATACGATTTGATAAATCATCTTGTAAATGACATGTATTAATTTCTACAACTTTATCAAACAAACCTTTTGCGTGAAAGCCAGCGTAATGGCCAACTGATACATTTTCTCTACCTAATTTTTTATTGTCGTTGTAAATATTATCAGGGATATAGCGTTTAGTAGCAAAAGTATATTCTATCTTATTACGATATTGATAAATAGGTGTAGCGGGTATAATATCTTTTATTAACGACCCATCACAGTTTCCAATTCTTTCAAGAACATCTTTCACTTGTTTGGTTTTGAATGCCAATTGTTGATTGTATGGTAGCATTTGCCATTGACATCCGCCGCAGTCTTCAAAATGCTCACATATAGGCTGTTGTCTTTGCAGTGACTTCTTATGAAAAAATATGGGGAATCCGGCTGCCCAGTCTTTTTTATTTTTAAATAGTTGTACATCTACAATATCACCGGGTACAGTTCTTTCCACAAAAATAACTTTACCTTGATCATGGCCAAGTGAATTACCTTCGCCGGCGACTTCTTCTATTAGGAGCTCTTTTAACACGATGGTTTTCTTACGCATCATCATTGAATTGTGAAAAAATACATTTATTTAAATTTTGTCTCTTAGAACAATCAGATTTTAAGAGACGGATTGTAGTCTTTTTTAAAACTAAGGAAATCACATATTGGCGTGTACCAATTTTATCAATCATTGTTCATGAACATTCTTAAAAATTGTTATTCATAAAATTATATCGTTCCATTATTTAGTTAAATCTAAAATTCTTAATGAAGTTTTTGAAGCATCCATCATTTATTGGTAGCATTTCTTCGATAGTCCATTCAGTTGATTTTGTATAAATTGATACCGCTTGTAACATAACAGATTTGCCATCAATAGTGATGAATATATTTTCGCAACTATTCTTATTAATAGGCAAACTATAATTTGCAGAAGTTAATCTGTCAATTCTGTTTAATGAACCAATATCATGTTTTAAAATGACTTCGGTACCGTCTGGTCTTTTTATGGTTTCTGGTTCAGTAAGAAAATTGGAACCTTGTAAAAACAAGATATAAGGGAAATGCTTTTCATTAATCATTATGTTTCTTATTTCATTAATATTTTTATGAGAACGCTCAATAGCATTTCCTGCCACCATTAATTCTTGGTTGTTGTTTTTACCAACTAAAATGCCTTGCCTAATATTATCAATATCCTTACCTTGATGTTTGGCTTCACAAACTAAAACAATACGCCAATTATTATTTTTATCTTTAACTTCTATAATACCGCCATCCGGTTTTATAGATGCTTTTTCTACGAATATTGTTATTCCTAATCTTGAATCAACCGAGTTTAGTTTTTCATTAATTTCTTTTTTATATAGGCTATCTCTAAAACGAAATTCAAGGTTAGGAAAATCCTTTTTCAATTTTTCAAAAACGACTTTTGAAAAATTGTTTACTAATTTATCGTGTATTTGAGCATTATTTCTAAAAATTTCTTTCGGACCGCTACTTTTTAATTTTTCTATTCTAAGTCGGTCTGTTTGTTTTTTTGCCATTTTTTGCATTAAAATATTGAGCGTCTTTTATTTTTGATTAAAATTCTAAAATATGTACACTGGCCATTTATAGATAAATCTTTTTCGTCATTTCCTTTTCTAAATTTAATTAGTTCAAATTGTTCGGGATTGTATTTATGTAAAAATGTAATGGGCACACCTATTACGCCGTCATAATCCATTGGTATATCTTGCGTTTTATTTACATTTATTGCATCATAATTATCAAACTTAGGATATGCCCTTTCGTTGCCATAATATTTTTTAGTTAGCACTATGTCTTCGTGGCGTCTCAATGTGTCCAAATTTGTTAACCATAAGCAATTATTTGTTGCAACTATTCGATTACCATTTTTATCTATACGAGTTTCTGTTCCAAATAATTTATAATCTTCGGGAACTATAAAACCTGAAATACCTCTACCCATATTGATACCTAACCAAACCTTATTTTCTTTGATTAATTTAAAAATCTCTTTGTATGTTATTGCATTAATGTTTCCAATTATTAAAAATTTTTTTTCATATTTCACCAATTGGTCAACATATTCTCTAAACAAAGAAAATGGGGGATTGGTTACAACAATATCGGATTTTTTCAGAAGTTCAATGGATTCTTTGCTACGAAAATCACCGTTACCCGTGCAATTTTTTATGCCCATTTCTTCTGCATTGGTAATTTTTTTGTCATGGATACTACTATGGTATTCAAGAAACACTGCTTTTTCAGATTCTCCTTGAAAGAATAAATTTTTCTCTTGATTTTTATAACCAATAGTTATTATTTTTTTTAGTCCTAAATTTTCAAAATTGTATGCAAAGTATTTAAAAAAATTACTATTTCTTGGATCGTCAGAATTACAAAAAACTACTTTGTTTTTAAAGTGTTCTTTGTAGTGTTGCAGTTCATTTTCAATATCTGGTAGTTGGGTATAAAACTCATCTTTTTTTGAAGACTTAGCAATGTGCAATGTTCTGTTTAATATCTTTTCCAATAGCCTTTGCTTTTGTTATTTACTTGAAGTTGTAAAGATAATAAATGAATATTAAAAACTTGTAAAATATAAATAATTGATAGTCAAATTCTTAGATATTTAGTACCTGTAAATATATAATTGCCAAAATTAATTAAACTAACCTTTTTAGATATTGGCTTAATATTAAACAATACTTGTAAATTATTCTTAGAATGAAAAATAAGCATGGCTGGCAGGGTGAATATTAACTACCAATTCTATGCAATAATTCCTTTACCTGAAAGCCCCAAAGGTTTTTTTGCGTATTAATATCTTTAGAAGGAGCGAAATCAGTAATTTCTAAAACTGTTTGATTTGATATTTCAGTTTGTTGGATATTAAATTCAAAATAATCTTCGGGTGGTTCGGTCGTTGATGGTTTTACATTCTTGTAGTTAGCTACTCGTTGAAATCGTACAAATCTATTTTGTTCTTTAGCAATTAGTTTTGCATATTCTTCTTGTTGATCCCAGGTGAATACATAAACATCGCCTTTTAAATTAACGGTATCAGCAAACCACTCTTGTAATCCAGAAGGGGTACTGAGAAATTCAAATAATATATTGGGGGCAGACTTAACCTTATATTGTAGCGTAAATTTTTCCTTTTTGATATTCATATTTTTTGAAAATTAAGATCGTTATAAACTTGAGGTACGGGTGATAGTCCTTGCAATATAATAAATAGCCTGTAAAAAAATATAAAATATTTTTTATCCTATAAGTCTTTCTTTAAAACCTATAGAAGATAATAAACCACCTTACCCAGTATAAAAGATATTATCCATTTTGAGTCTATGCTCCACCATTATTGCAGGTGTTTGTAATAAAATCCTTGACGATATTATTAAAAATGGTGGGTTCCTCAAGCATCCCAAAATGTCCCGATTCTTCTAAAGTAAAGGTATGTGCTTGTTTTGTTTGTTTGCTTAGCGGTATCATGTCATTCAAATCTAGAATATCATCATACTTACCGAGTATAATCAGTACTGGTTTTTGTGTATCAGTAAGTGTTGATGCTCGAGCTTGTCGTTTAATAACTAGTTCATTTTGTTGGATATAGCTATTTAAAGGACAATTTAAGCCAATTTTAATAGTATGAGCTATAACCATGGGCATTTTTTTTTTGCTTTGTGGGGCAAAGTCTTTTTCTATGAGCGGTATCAAATAATCTTTAGCCACTTCGCCATCTTGCCTTACCCATTTGAGTATTTCTTTTCTCACTTCTATTTTTTCTTCTGGTTCTATTAATGCATTTGAGTGAATAAGTCCCCAGCCTGACAATTGGTTTTCTGAAAACAGATGGATATATTCTAATATAATATAGCCACCTAAACTATGCCCCATCAAACAAATATCTTCTAATTGTTCTTTATCTATAATAGCCTTGATCATATAAGCATAATCTGTTATATCAACTGGCCCCGGTAAAATTTGAGAGTACCCAATTCCGGGTAATATGGGTAGAATGATTTGGTGTTGTGGACCTATAGCTTCTATTAACGATGTCCATATTGTTTGGTTTAATGCTAAGCCATGTATGAACAGAACGGGTTTACCCTTGCCACCTATTTTATAAGTTTGAATTGTATTTTTATATGAAAAAGTTTTTTCAACTAATGCAATCATAGCAGGTGAATTTACGAAGTGGTTAATACGATAAAAAAGGTAATAGGTCGATTTTTACAAGGTTGTAGTCGGAAACACTCTTTTATTCATTTAAGTATTAAATCGTAGTGATACAATCTTTTGCCCTATTTTTTTGCAAATTTACATCAATTAAAGCTAAAATAAATAGCACAATTAAAGATTTTTGGATTCTAAAAAATTAATACATAATCTGCACTTCTTTAATTACACTGGTTGTACCATCGGACAAAAAAGCTTGAATACCGTATTGATAAGGCGTATTAATTATGAGTTGATCATCACGAACTTGATATTGGTCTGTTGGTTCAGTAATTGTACGCCAAGGGGTTAATGGTTTTCCTAATGGGGCTTTCAGTAGTAGCCAAGTAACCGTCTGGTCAAAAGGATTTTTCCATAAAATGTCAATGTATTTTTCTTCTCTATTAACAACATAATTTATGGTAACGGGTAGATTGATTTGGTGCTGTACGGGCGTATATACCTTTAATTGCACGGGTGTAGGTGTTTTGAGCCCCGCTTTATTTTTAGCGACCAGATTATATAGGTAAGGTGTATGAGTCCGTGCAGTGCTATCTCTATAAACATTTGTTTTATCGGTACAAATTGCCAACAGTTGCCATTTGCTTGAATCTATTGCTATTCTTCTATAGAGTTCATGACTGATAATATCATTATCGGGACTATTCATCCAATAAATAGTAACAATGCCGCCTGTAATTTTATAATTTGTAAATAGCGGATTTGTTGGAGGAATAATATTCGGCTTTTCTAATACACACGCCGATGATGTATTTGATTGATTATAATGCTTATCTAATGCCACAATTTTGTAAAATATTTTCTTATTCAGTGTTTCAAGGGATAGGGTATCCTTGTAAAGTGTATCTTGTATAATATTAGTTGTTCTGACAGTAAACTCATCTTTTGGGGCATTAGCAAATAAAACGCGGTAGCCCAGTAAATCATCTTCTTTATTTTTATTCCAAGACAGACGGACAACACCATTAGAATCGATACTACCCCTTACATTTTTAGGTGCTTGCGGTGGTATTGAATCAATCAGCATGACTAATACCGGTAATGAGGTTAATTGCTGACTACTATCTTTGCCGATTGCAGTAATTGTTATATAGCTCGTTGGTTCCTTTGTATAGTAACTAATCGTTCTTTGTAGGGGACTAATATGATCCACGATTGTTTTATATGGTCCTGCAATATTTTGAGCTTGGTTTAGTCTAAAATTTTTTAATAAGTCCTGTTGCACCTGATCAAAAGTCCATGTAATTTGAACTTCTTTAAATGATAGTGCTTCCTGTTTTGTAATTACAGGGATAGCCGTGAGCGGTTCAATGCCGTGCCCGATAATTGGTAGCGAAGCGGGGCCTAATTCTCCAAAAGCTGTCATGCCGCGTACACGATATTGATATACCGTTTTGTTATCGGCTAAGGAATCAAAAACCATAACTATATTAGTATTGGTAGTATTAGCAAAAGGTTCTTTACTAATAGCTACAAAATGCTTTCCTTGGTCAATCGATCGTTCTATCTGATAGGCAGTATAATAAGGTTGTAGTGTTTCGGTATTCCATGATAACATTATTGCACGGTTGTTAAACTGATGCGAAACATGATGCATCGGTGGGTGCGTTGGGGTATCAAGGGGGCTAACAAAAACAAGTCCCGTATCAATTCTATACCCTTGGGGTTCTATCCAAGGGCTAATACGATAAAGGTATTTTTCGTTTTCGTGGACACTTGAATCGACAAAGCCAGAGCCTGCTAATAATGAACAGGGGAAGCAGTGATCACTAACGAGCATTGAGGCGGTGTATCGTTGCACTTGCTCGGTAGATTGATTAATAATTTCTACGATACGGTTGTTCTCAGTACTCATAGAAAAATATTTTCCATAAAGAGCTTGAGCAATAACCGCAGCGGTGGGGTTTTCTTTAATATACGGTATCCATGCAGTAAGTTCTTGAGGTTTCACCGCCACCTTGTTCAGTACAATTTTTTCAGGTATCATTAACAGATGATTATCTCTAAGAATAGTTATGCGTTCTATTCTAAATCCGCACTGATTGGTAAATTGCCAAGATTCAGGGGTATTAGTTGCCCAGCGCAATCGAATTGTATGTATGGTAGCTTCGGCAATAACTTTGATGGCAGGATCGTTTGCAGTGGCAGTTGCACATAATGGTATCCCAAGTGTTAGATACAATAAAAATATAGGTATTCGTTTCATGGGCATACAATTTTAATGAATTGGATTAAAATAAAAAATAGTATCAGCACTTCTTAACCGACCATCAGGGAGTTGGTATTGCATTTGAACACCGTAATATCCATAATTCATAAACGGTTTATGTCCTTGCAGAATCATACTCCAAGGAAAGTTTGGATACAAGGGGGCTACTTGTGCAATATATAAGGCTACGCATTGCAATTGCAAATCTTGAAAATCCAATTTGTATTGCTCATCTAAATTATACCCCCATGGGAATAGGCTGTTTTGTGGTGTATTGAATGGTGCGTCAGTCGTATTTGTTGAACGGGTATAGCCACTCGGTATGGGCGTGAGTGCTTTATTGGGCGGGGTACCTAATGGGTAAGCCGTTCTATTATTCAGGGCTACTAGTTGATTGTATTGACGAAGTGGATTGTATATCAAGGGGGCAATTTGATCTTGATAAAAACTATCGGTTAAAATAGCTGTTAGCTGAATCGCCGGTTTATTAAAATCAGAGCCGGCAATTTCAATGTCATCAAATGGCTCTATAGTATTAACCATTGTTTCTAACATGATTGTATTGCTACTTAATTTATAAACTAACGGTCGTGGATTACTCAACGCTTTTATTTTTGATGAAAACAAAGCATAAGCACTTGTTTGAAAATTATACGACAAAAGATTTCTTATTTCTTCATCTTTGATAACAATTCCTGCCTGTGCTTGTCGAACTGAATACGACTGATTATCTTGTGTTTGAATGTTTTGATAATGATCCGTATTACTTTGCTTACTGTGCGTTTGCTTAGGAATACCAACGAAGACTATTTGATAAGCTGTTTTAAAATCGAGTGCTTTGAGTGTAAAGTGCACTTCTTTTTTATCAGTATAATAGCGGAGGTCTGTTTCGGCTATTGTATGCCCACCCTGTAAAAATTGTACTTTGTACATATAGTTTGTATCAAAGAGATACGATTGCCCTTTTTTGAGTTTAATGATACCTGCTTCTGTTTCATTTTTATACAGATAGTGTTGATTTGGAATAGGGTAAGCATATTCGATATTACTCAAGGGGATAACATCGGGGGCGGTGCCTGTTTCAAAATCAACCGTTTTAATTTCCTGTCCTTTTTTTCCACGAACCATAATTGTTTCCCAACGATTATTCTTCCATTCTTGAAAACTAACAACTACTTGCAATTGGAGTAAACTGTTTGGTGGCAATATTTCGTGAGGCGAAAAAATCAACTGATTATGTCCTTCGTTCCACGATGTCGAGCCGATTACTACTTGTCCTTTATTAGTAATGATAAATGTATCGAGTACGATTTTGTAAGATTGACTCTTATTATCTGCTCTAAACTCCTTGCCGATAGGCATATTAAAAACAACCTGGGGGGCTGTAAAAACATCAATACCTTGTGCGTGATGCGAAGGACTAATATCAGCAATAATACTTGTACCCAAAGGGTTGCCATTATCCAAAACCAAATCACATGCGTCGCCGATTGTTACTTTCATTTGCATATTACCTTTGACTAAGCCATTGAGCAGGTTAAAATTTACACCGACCTGGCCACGAAACCAAGAAGGGTTTGGAAGTTGAGCTTGTAATAAACAAGCTATACCTGCTTGAATGATTGGATATTTAGCTTGTAAAAATGGTAAATCAATACGCACGCCTAATTCTCCTTGCAGGTAACTATAAGCCTGCCCTTGTGCATACCAGCCGTTAATACCTGGTGGACCATTTCTGCCGGCACAAACAAAATCACTGTACTGTTTTAGTAAAACATCAAATCCTATACCTGCTTTAAAGTTAGCGTAGAGAATTAAAAAAGTCAGATCGCCCGTGTGTATCTGTATATTAGCCCCCATAGCAAAACCTTTACCTAATTGTAATTCGTCAGATTGGCGTAAACAGGTTAATGATTCAAGACTTTGACCGAGAATATCAGCGACTTCTTGTGGTGGCGGTGGTGGAGACGGTATGTCATCGCCCATCATGAAGTACATGCCAGCTTGTACAGAAAAATTTTTCAGCCCTACTTTTAGTCCCACACGATGAGCGGGATCCCCAAAATGTAAATACCACTTATTGGGCTCAATATGCAAAACGCCGTGTCCTGCCTGGTAGTTTGCCCCAGTTCCAACGAGCAAACCGCCGGCAGCATTTACTACAAAATCAAAATTACTGTGAAAAACTTTTTGCGTAAAATCATAACGCATACCAACGGAAGCCTCAAATCCGTTCACCAAATCAGTTGTGAGCGGTGCAATTTTATTGGCTAATCCACTGGGGTCCTGTGCAACTAATTTTTCCAAAACCTGTGCTGTTTTAGTGCCAGCAACTACCTCATGTAATCCTTTATTAGTTTCATTAAAAAAATCAGTTAGTTTATTGATATTGTCGGCAAACGGAATTTCTGCCATGAACTTAGCTTTACCAAGTAATGCTATGTAATTGATTCCGCCCGAGCTATTACAAGCAATATCAAGTAGTGCCATACCAGATGATAAAGATTTTTGAACAATATTAAAATAAACACTGGCACGAACCCCTAAGCCACATTGCTCATCGGGCATATATTTAGGATAATAGGCACTCGACAGTGCATCCCGTTCAAATCCTTCTTCAGGCGATTTTAGGTGATAGGATGCGCCCCCGCCAAAGCCGGTAATTTTAAAAAGAGGTCCCCCTAAGGGTATCCCTGATGACAATAAAACGCGTGCATCAACAAACCAGTATCGATAACGATTACTAGCAAACATGGCTTTTGCTTGAACGGTTATATTGTCTAAAAACGAGGCCTCCAGTGAGCCCCTAAAACCATTCCCGTATATAGAATGATCGCGTAAAAATTCTACACTACCCTTAAATTTACAGGCTGGTCCTATATCGGCTGTAACATCTAATTTGTCCACATCCATCTTTAAAAAATCCCATTTTTGATAACCATCTTTTTCTATGAGCTGACTAACTAAATTAATTTTTGTATTGCCGCTGAATTTATTTTCCATAATATTGACGCCTATATCGATGCCTAATTTAGCTTCGGTACGCAAGGTTCTAAAATTAATATCACGGATACTAATAGGAAAATGAGCAAAAGATAATTCACCTTTAAATCCAAAATATTCTACTTGCAAATAGGGGGCATCAGAGAAAACTTTCAGATTCCTAAACTCCAAACCTTTAAAGTTGCCAAGCGGACTAACTTTATTGTTTTTAGGGTCATTTAAGTCAATCGTTAAACTACCCGATAGACAGGCTGATGGTTTAAATCGGTTATTAACATATTTTAGTTCTATATAGGAATTAGGTAGCAAGGTTGCCCGAGCTTTCCAAAAAGAGAAGTTAGCAGTATCAATTGTTTTTACGGCGAGTAGGTATTCGTTATTAGGATTAATAATTGCTTTATATCCGAAACGCGTTTTTTCTGAAATGGGTATTCCCACTTCACCTTCAAAACCTGCCTGAGTTATGTTATTGGTGAGCAAGGATAGAAACAGTTTATCAACAGAAAAAGCCCACCCCCCGGCTGTACCCACATCTATTGGTAATATATGGGTTGCTGAAAAATCACCGGTTACACCGTTTTTGTCGATTAATAAATTGTGAGCTATAAATGAAATGCGTTTACTACTATCTTGCTTAACTCTAAATGCGCGTGGCAGTGTAACAGTTAGATTGCTAATAAATACGCCCTTCCACAGTGCAGCCTGTCCGGCGTCTAAATAAGGTAGGTAGTTTAATGGGAAGTGTACGGCACTAGAATTTCGAAGATCACTAAGGTCTAGGATAGCATCTTTGCTTTCAAAAACAAACCCGTCGAGTGGGGTAACTTCAAACTTAGGGATATTAATGGTAACAATAATGTCGTTCCAATCGCTTACAACGGTACTGAAAGAACAGGTAACTTGTTTGTACGGTTGCCGCATACCTGTAGTCTCATCAACAGGAACGATAAGGCTCGTTGGAAAGATAAGATCGGCAGAAATTCCTAAGTCTTTAAACCCATTACAATCTAATGATAGATAGCTTTCGTTGGTGCCTACGCCTGATAATTCTTTTCCCCCTTTTAACACTAATGAAAAACTACTGCCCGGAAAAGGAACGGTTACATCATCTAAGAGGACTAATTTACCATCGCCGATAATACCACCTTGATATGATAGTTTAATATTATCCCCGCCAAAATAAAGATTAACCTTGTTAAGAATACAAATATGAGCAAAGACGGTTAGTACAGCATACTCCGGTAAAAATTGAACATGTGTTACGCCAATTTCTATCAAGTTATTATGAATGGTTCTTTTAATGCCAACTGGAAGTTCTATAATACCACCCAGATTCAAACTTTCTACATATTTAATTGTTCCTTTAAGTTTATCAAACAGCGTTTCTATTTTAGCTTTAAATTCAAGTAGTTTTGATTTTTTTGTAACGAGGGGCGTGCCGGTTGAATCAGTGTCATTAAAACTACTCGTTAAATAGTTTTTGTCATGTATAACTAAACTATGTGCTTGTTGTGTATGAAAAGTCAGCAAGATCAATAGAGAAAAGAACAATGACTTGTAGGACATAGTTAGTTGTTGGGTTCGTTAAGAATGGTTTCAAAAGAATACGAGGTACAAGGTACAAAAAAAATATAAAGTGAATATAATAAACATCTATTTCTGCTCAATCATTTTTTTGAATTGAAAAAATAAGGGCTCTATGACGAAAAGGGTGGGTAAAATGTTAGAAGTTTGTAGCTTTAAAAATGATAATTTGGTATTTTATAAGGTCATTTTTCTTTCTTTTGTCTTGATACAAAAGAAAGAAACAAAGAAAAAATCAAGCCTGCAGAGTAAGGGCTACAAAACTACGGCTCACTTCGTTATCGAAAATGAATGGCATCGGATATATAGAAAGCGATTGGTATCGATTAGGTATTACTTGCTTCCACCTTTACGATTGTTGCATCGCCACCACTCGCTTTCTTTGATATTTTCGCCGCTACCCATTTTCGATAGCCACTTCGTTCGCCTTGTTTTGCAATGCCCTTCCTCTGAGGGCGTTTTGCCAATATTCTCAACCGTAATCAAATATAAAATGTAACTAACTTACCCACTCGATTCGTCATAGAGCCAAAATAACTTTCAATTTTCCACTTTCAATTGTCAATTTAAGGAAAGAACATTACTTTTTATCCACTTATTTCGTCATAGACTTAAAAATGATTGAGCCCTCTTAATCACTTATCCAAATATTGCTTATATTTTTTTATCTTGCGACATTTTCTATGCTACATAGTATAGAATGCTAATCGGTGATTATTTACGCCACGAACTTATGAGTAAAAAAATAAAAATTCTTTGGGGGTCTTTTTTATTATTGATACTGTTGTTTAATTTATTTATTGTACTCTTCAAGAAAGGTTATTTAGGACCAATCCCTTCAATAGATGAAATAGAAAACCCAACGATTGACTTAGCCAGTCAAATTTATGCTGATGATGGTAGTTTATTAGGAAGGTATTATTTAGAGGATCGTGTCATGATTGGCTATAATGATATTGGTCCCAATGTTATTAATGCGTTAGTTGCTACTGAAGATCGGCGGTTTTATGATCATTCAGGCATTGATGTGCACGCTATCATTCGTGCTATCTTTACTTTGGGTAAAACGGGCGGTGGAAGCACCATTACCATGCAAACAGCCAAAAATATGTTTACGGAACATTGGGATACTAAAAATGTCTTTTTCCGGCTAATTCAAAAATTTAAAGAAGCAATTATTGCACTTGAATTAGAACGGTACCTTACCAAACAAGAGATATTAGTATTATATCTTAATAAAGTTTCTTTTAGTGATAATATTTTTGGCATTCAAAATGCCGCTAAAACATTTTTTAATAAATTACCCAATCAATTAACGGTGGATGAATCCGCCTTATTGGTTGGTATGCTTAAAGCCAATACTTTATTTAACCCGCGGCGTAATCCTGTTGCAGCTTTAGAGCGAAGAAATGTGGTGATTGATTTAATGGTAAAAGCGGGTTATATTGACAATCGGCAGGCTAATATATTTAAAGCACAACCATTAGGTATTAACTACCAAAAGTTAGACGAAAAAAGCGGGCTAGCACCTTATTTTAGAATGATTGTTGGAGAAGATATTAAAAATTGGTGTAAAAATCATACAAAACCTGATGGTAGTTCTTATAATTTATTTAAAGATGGATTAAAAATATACACAACCCTCAACCCTTATATGCAACAGTATGCAGAAGAAGCCGTTGAAAAACACATGGCAGAAATGCAAACAGTATTTGCAGAACAACCGGAGATTGTTAACGGTGCTGTTTGGAATGGACGGGATAATTTTCTGCAATCATATATGTACAATAGTGATCGATGGCGGAATATGTCTGATAACGGCATACCCAAAGCCGATATAAAAAAATCATTTTTTATTAAAACAAAAATGCGTGTGTTTTCTTGGAAAAATCCACAACATGTATCTGATACAATATTAACGCCTTTTGATTCTATTAAATACTATCATACTTTATTGCAAACAGGATTTTTAGCCGTCAACCCGCAAACAGGCGAAGTAAAAGCCTGGGTGGGTGGGATTGATTTTGATGAGTTTAAATACGATCATGTCAATGTCAATACGAAAAGGCAAGTTGGATCAACTATTAAACCCTTGCTATATAGCTTGGCCATGGAAGAGCTGAATTTCAATCCTAGTACAATCGTAATGGACTCACAACAGAATTTTGGTACTTATGGTCTCGTACCGGCTACCAATAAAAGTTGTAGTAATGAAGCTATAACCATTGCTAAGGCTTTGGCTTTTTCTAGAAACTGTGCTACGGCCTCGGTACTCAAGGCATTGGATGATGGCGGGAATGAAGGGGCTAAAAAATTTGTAGATTTCTTAAAAAAATGCGGTATCACTACGCCTATTAACGCTTATCCTTCAGTAGCTTTGGGTAGTTGTGATTTAAGTGTTTATGAAATGATTCAAGCTTATACGATGTTCCCTAATGTAGGATGTCATACACAACTCTATTATATATCTAAAATTGAGGATAGAAATGGCAATGTTTTATTTAGTAATCAAAATCAAAAACAGCAACTATTAAGTACTGTAACAGATTATAATATTGTTAGAATGATGATGGGGGTGGTGGATAGCGGTACAGCACGGCGTATGTGGCGTTACGGGGTAAAAGGACAAATAGCCGGTAAAACGGGAACGACTAATGATAATAGTGATGCGTGGTTTATAGGATATACCCCACAAATTCTTGCAGGTGCTTGGGTTGGTTGTGACGACCGATTTATTAGATTTTATGATGAGGATTTAGGACAAGGCTCGGCTTTATCGTTACCTACTTGGGCATACTTTTATTTAAAAGCTAGTAAAGATCCGCGGTGTGGACTTGATACTAATTCATATTTTATAAGACCAGATTTTGTACCAAGACCTAATTACAATCCTACCCCCGCTGGCGTAAATAATTTTGCACCCGCTTCCCAAACACCACCACAAGATAATCCATCTATAAACAATGATGGCTATGATTTGTATGATATGCCGAGTAGTAATAATAATGATGATAAAAAGCCGAAAGTTATAGAGATAAAAAAAAAAGTTAAAACAAGCCCTGCAATCAACAATAAAATTAAACGAAGCTCTGTACACCCATCAAAGCCCAAAGTGAATAACAATAGTATAATCAATAAGAAAAAGAGTAAGGATAAGGCGAAGCTACGACACTAAAAATTTAACACAACGAATAAACGCACACCGATTGCACATTAAAACGGATTAAGTGCATAGTTCAATTTATGGTGACAATGAAAATGTAGGTAACCATGTACCGCAAAGAACACACCGGTTAATCTTTTAAAAATGATTCAACAACGGCGGGCTGTGCTTTTCTTTCAACCCCATAATATCTTTGTTCTTTATAAATATCTGATATATTATTAGGAACATCGTTAAAACAATCTGTTACATCCTGGCGTACATAAAACGCGTTAGTACCGGTAATATTACAAGCAACTAATTTATACCCGAATGATAATAATAAATCGGTGTAGGTTTGCAAAGAAGCCCCCCATTCCCCCTTTGATGGGTTCAGTCCATAATCAACCTTATATTGTATGGGTGGCGGATAAAGTGCATTATATTCTACAATGACCACCGCAGGTTTCAAGGTCGGTTCTTTAAAGAGTCCCTCCACTACATAAATATCATAACTATCAATATCCATACTTAAAACAGTAATATCCTTAAATTGTAAGGGTTCTTTAAAGAATGCCAACCCTTCTTTAAGAAGTTGTAATCCATTATCTTTTGTAATCCACGATTGAATATATGAAAGTGTATTTTGTTTTTTTTTATAATCAAAAGCCAAATCCTCATTGCCAATCCAAATAGCCTTCCACTGAGACGCCAATAAAATGATCGAGTTATTTTCTAGTCCGTCCCCAACACCAAATTCTACCATAAGCCCTCCAGAGATACCAAGTCGTCTAAGAATTTCTAAAATAATTCCATCTTCTTCATTTTGTGAAAAATATTTTGCACCAAAACGGTTTAATGGATTAACTGATTGTTTCTTTAAGTCATCTAAAAACTGTATGACTTGTATGTCATGAATTTCTCTGGACCGTCCAAGAAACACACTTACTTTACATTGCATACGCCTTAATGTATCAAGTACTTTTTTAAACATAATGACTTTTTTATCGTGCAAATTTACTTATTTAAAGTTAAAAAACAATTAGCTCAACGCATCATGGATTTTTGTGCATACTTTATCAACAGTAATCGTTTGCATGCTGTTTGCAGGTGGTATCGGTATATTATAGGGGCGTGAACGCATTTTTTTGGTATCCTTATAACAACGATATACAGATTGGGGGTGGGTATAATAGGGCGATAATACGTACAGACTCGTAGTCACCGTCTTAGGATATAAAACAGCAAAGGGTATGGACAACAAATGATCAATCGTAATGACAAAAATACTTTTTTGTAAGGCGACCCCCAAATGCAAGGCACTGCTATCATGACATACTAATATCTGAGCATGTTTAATGATAGAAACATATTCTGACAAGGATGTTTTTCCAATATAGTTCAAAAAAATAGTTGAATCTAATTGATTGATCAGTAGTTGATTTTCATTCGTTAAATCCTGCTGATCACCTGATAATACAATGGGCGTTTGATAAATAGCATATAATTTTTTTCCCAATTCAATAAAATTATTAAATGGCCATTTTTTATGCACCCACCCGGCACTAATACAAAAAAGAAAATAATGATTGGGTAATCCAGCAAGGCGTTTAAGATGGGGCGTAGCCAACTGCATAGGTGTATGTAAAGGTTTATCCAATAACCAAGAGAAAAATTCCTGATACGCAACAAAGCCATGTTTGAGTAACCCAGTATGTGTTGCTGTATATATTGTAGAATAGTAAGATTTGGTTAAAAAGAAGAGTCTATTGTTGGGCATACCGGAACAATAAAATTGATGACCTATTTTTTTATTGGCTCGTGTGCAATAAACAATGGAGTCATCAAATAAAAAAAATGATGATAGATACGGTTGAATAACCAACAAATAAGGTTCTTTAATAATTTCTTTTAAAGTGTTGATACGATAGCGTAACCCCTCTAAAAAACTAACGCATGGTACTTTCCATGCAAATTCTCTTTTTACTTCAATATATTTGCTGATAAGTGGCTCATCAAACTCGGCAACAAAATCTTTAATAGTCGCATTGCCGACGAGGATAATATTGTAGTCCGGATAAACAGTCTTCACCTCTTGAATATAATTACGCATCATAATATAATCTCCCAGTCCAAAGAAATGAAGTAATAATATAGACTGTGGTTTATTTTTTTTATTAGGTCTATACAATAGTTTTACAATTGTATCAATTGTTGTATAGAAAAAGAATTTTAAATAGGCTTTGAATATGGGCATGTGCACTTGAATATAATATCTATGAAATAATTACTCGTTTTTTTTAATACGTGTGTGAACATAGTTAGTGTCTGCAACTAATGTTATCTTAATGAACTGATACAATTCCTTCGAAGCTGATAAATAAAAGTACTGTGTGTGAGCTTAATCATTATTTCTGAGACATTTTATCAATAAATAATTGTTTGTTGAATAGCAGTAAGTCATCTATTTTCTCACCAACACCAATAAACGCAATTGGCTTTCTCAACTGCTCCGATAAAGCAAAAACGATACCACCCTTAGATGTTCCGTCCATTTTTGTAATAACCCATGAAGAGATAGGGGCTACGGCAGAAAATTGCCTCGCTTGCTCAAGGGCATTTTGTCCTGTTGATGCATCTAAAACCAAAAAAGTTTCTTGCGGTGCCGATGGTAAGATTTTTTTAATCACTTTAATAATTTTTGATAATTCATCCATCAGCGGTTTTTTATTATGCAATCGCCCCGCCGTATCAATAAGTACAATCTGTTTATGGTGTGTAAGGGCATATTGCACGGTTTGATGAGCAACAGCTGCCGGATCACCACCCGCAACATTTTTAACAATATCACATCCTACTTTCTGACTCCACATTTCTAATTGTTCAATTGCAGCGGCTCTAAAAGTATCAGCCGCACCTAATACTACTGATAATCCTTGCGATTTAAAAAAATGAGCCATCTTACCAATGGTTGTTGTTTTACCAACACCATTAACACCGGTAACTAATATTACAAAAGGATCAGTAGCACTGGGCAAATGGTTAATTTTGTCGAGAAAGGAATTGTCTAATAACATCGTTGATAATATCCCCATTAAACCATTCTGAAATGAATGCTCATCCGTAGTAATGGTTCCTTTTTTTACTTGTTCCCGCAATTGTTGAATGACTAATTGGGTTGTATGGGTTCCTAAATCTGACAACAATAACGACTCCTCTATTTGCTCGAGAACTTCGTCATTAATTTTTGGATACTTTCCAAAAATGGGCAGTAGATGTTCCCAAAATTTCTTTTTAGTCTTTTCAACGCCCTTTTCAAGAGCAACTGATTTTTCAGATGAGAATATTTTTTTAAAAAAATTCATAGATTGATTACGATTAGCATTATATCATGCAGCACAAAACTAACGAATATAAAGAAATGCGGTAGATATACCAAATGCATACCTATATTTTTTAATTATACAGATCATAAAAAAATCGAAGTTAAATATTTTTTATCAGTCTCTTATGGATTTACTTTTATAGGATAGTTGCCTATACAGGCGTTTCAATGCCACATGGTTTTTAACGGCGAATTACCGATAAAAATTTTTCTATAGCATCAAAGCCTACTTGACCATAGCCTAATGAAAAATGATTGACATAAAGTTCAATATGCTTTCGCATAACGCGTGAATCCATTTCTTGTGCGTGCTTTATAACAAAATTCGATAAATGTGGCCACTGTTGTTGACCTGCTACGATACTTGTGCGAATACATTCTTCAATAAAAAGTTTATCCTGATGCACATACTTTTTATGGAGTACGATACATCCTAAAGGAATGGGGGCATGTACCGAATCTTCCCAATGTTTTCCAAGATCGACAATTAATTGTAAACCCTTATCGGCATAAGTGAATCTATTTTCATGAATAATAACGCCCGCCGATACTTCCCCTTGTGACACGGCTGTTTCTATGGTATCATATCTTTTGAAAACTTTATAGTTATCAGGAAAGTTAGGAAATACAAATTGAAATAAGGCGTGTGCCGTAGTGTGTTTACCAGGTAATGCAACGGTAAAAGGTTTGCTTGTATCTATATGCTTTGCAGAAACTAATAATGGGCCAACGCCATTTCCTAAAGCACCGCCAACCGATAGTAAGTTGTAGCGATCTTGAATAAACGGCAATAAGGCAAAACTGACCTTCATTAAATCACCTTCGCCCCGCAAGGCTAACTGGTTTAATTCTTCAACATCGGCTAATAATAGTTGTACATCATACCTACTTTCTTTTTTGTTCATTTTTTCAATCCAATTGGAAAAAATGAAGGTGTCATTAGGACAGGGCGAAATACCAACTTTAAGAACAGGCTGCATAGTTATAGAATAAGGTGTGTTAGGCAAAAGTACAAACAAATAAGCTCTGAACAAAGGATATAAATGCATTGCTCGGCTGAAATTGAATTTATCTAATAACATTTTCTCACCGCATCCAAACAAATGGCACTATCATAAAAAGAAATCACCGGACTATTTTTGTAGGTTATTTTTTTCGCGTATCTTTGCCTCACTTTTTTGGTGTAAATCTGATCCCTTTTTTAAGAATTAAATTAAATTTTTATGAAATCCTCTTTTGGCTTTTTTTTAAGTGTATGTTTAGTTTCATTGCTCGTTTGGAGCAGTTGTAATAAAGCAATGACGCATGCTGCTAGTAATAATCAGGCGACTGATGGTAATAAAGTTGCTTCTACAAACAATTTGATGGCAGTTAATACGCCAGATAGTCTTATATTAGTAAAACTATATAATGCTACTAAAGGTGCATCATGGATAAATAATACTAATTGGTTAACTGGACCAGTATCTTCGTGGTACGGCATTACCGTTACAAATGGTTATGTTACAAGTATTAGTTTACCTAATAATAATTTAGTTGGGGTGTTGCCGGATAGCTTAGGTTATTTGCAACAACTTACTTATCTTAATTGCTCTCATAACGCAATAGCAAAATTCCCCAATGGATTATCGGGTCTAATAACGATTAGATATCTTTTTCCGAGTATCCAGCATATTGATTTATCATATAATCCTGGAAAGGTAGAATTTGGATTAGGTATCACCGGAATTAAGGGACCTTTGGCATATTTAGATTTATCAAATACATACATTAGTTCTCTGAGTAATTTAGCAATAAGATCGCAGTCATTACAGTATTTAAATTTATCACATTGTTCAGGAATAGGAAAATTAGAAGCGACAATATCTATGGTATGCCCCAATTTGCAACATATTGATTTGTCATATAATGGCCTGTTTAATGTAAACATGAATTTATCAGATTTCTTTACGAATTCTGTTAATCCCAATAATTTAACTTATTGTGATTTATCGCATAATGTCTTAAGCGGTGCTATTCCTTCTGTTATCACCAATTATACAAAGGTAACTTTTGGTAGTTTAGATTATAACGGATTAGATTTAGCCGGTACCGCTCCTGCTGTTATTTCATTTTTGAATCAATATAAATGGCCTTATGCTAATCAGAATGGCTTTTAGTCAAATATGAAGCCATTTTGAATAAAGGTCATTACTATACAGTAATGACCTTTATTTTTAGGTAATAATCCTTGCACAATTTTGTGGTGAAAAATAAATGACTATACAAAATATCTTTTTTTACATATCCCCTAAAAATACTAACTTTGCCGAGTATTTTAATATTTTACGAATAACCTATTAATTTATGCAATTAAGAAATGATTGGACATTAGAAGAGGTTTATCAAATTTATGAAACACCCGTTTTAGAGCTTGTTTATAAAGCTGCGGCGGTTCATCGGCAACATTTTCAAACAGGTCGCGTGCAACTCTGTACACTTGTTAGTATTAAAACAGGTGCTTGTACCGAGGATTGTTCCTATTGTTCGCAATCGATACGATACCAAACTGGTCTCAAGGTTCATGCACTCATGAAAAAAGAGGAGGTTATGGACTATGCTAAAAGAGCTAAAGATGCCGGTAGTACAAGGCTTTGTATGGGTGCTGCATGGCGTGAGGTACGCGACAATAAGGATTTTGATCGTGTTCTTGAAATGGTTAAAGGTGTTAATGACATGGGCTTGGAGGTTTGTTGTACACTCGGCATGCTTACTGACGAGCAAGCACAAAAACTTGCAGACGCCGGGTTGTACGCATATAATCATAATTTAGATACCAGCCGAGAATATTATGATAAAATTATTACTACCCGTACTTATGATGATCGATTAAAAACAATTGATTGTGTTAGAAAAGCAGGTATCACCGTTTGCTGTGGTGGTATTATCGGTCTGGGTGAAAAACACGAAGATCGTGTGCAGTTGTTACATACCTTGGCAACTATGCCTCAACATCCTGAGAGTGTGCCCATCAACGGACTGGTACCAATTAAAGGAACGCCCTTGGGTAATCAAAGCCCTTTTGATGTATGGGATATGATTAAAATGATCGCTACCGCTAGAATATTAATGCCTACAACCATGGTGCGCTTGAGTGCCGGTAGGCAGTCCTTATCCATTGCTGAACAAGCACTTTGTTTCTTGGCAGGTGCTAATTCTATTTTCACGGGGGATAAATTACTCACGACACCTAATCCTACTTTTGATGAGGATAATGAGATGTTTAAATTGCTCGGTCTTACCCCAATAGCACCTTTTGAACAAAAAGAGGCGGTGGTTGAATAAATACGGGTTGGTTAGAAATTAGAAAATATTTTATTATCGACATTATGAAAAGAACACTGATCATTATTTTAGTTGTTATTGTTGTCATCGTTTTTTGGGCAATATCGGTAAGAAATAATTTAGCTACGGCTGTTGCCGGTATAAATGGTAAGTGGGGAGAAGTAGAAACACAATACGAAAGAAAAAAGAATTTGTACGATAATATCGTTGCTACAATTAAAGGGGCGGCGAGAAATGAAGATACGACCCTTATTAAAATTGTACAGATGCGATCTCGTATTCCTAATATTGATCAAAACAATCCGCAGTCGATTAATCTGGCGAACAAGGGCTATGATCAATTAAAATCTTCCATCAATTTAACCGTTGAAAGTTACCCTACACTACAAACTACTGGTGCATTCAAAGATTTTCAAATTCAAATTGAAGGTACTGAGAACAGAATTGCCGTAGCCATTAGAGATTGGAACAGTGCTATCACCGCTTACAATCAAAGTTTAGTTACCTTTCCTAATAATATGATAGCCGGCATGTTTGGCTATTTACCTAAACCTAATTACCAATCTACCGAAGGTGCTAAGGATACCAAAGTGAATTTTGATTAGGGGGAGCGGGCGTAGCCGGGTAAAAATAAAATCCTAAACTTATCTTAAGAAAATAGTAACTTTGAGGCACCGCCTTGTGAAAATTGACCAATAAGCATATCATTCAATGTATCTTTGGAACAACGAAATAGAAATACAATTTTTTAGGGAGGCTTTGAAAAAATTTGCTTCACTGGAGCAGTTGTTTTATAAACTACAGTCAGGCTATTTTGCGTACATTCCCAAAGGAATAAAATCAGAAGGACAAATACTACAAAGTAGAAACACACTTATTGGGCAATTTACTGAGAAATGGAGTAAATCATTTTTTGAACCTGTTCCAAAAGAGTTAGGACTTTTTGCGGTTAACGGTGTTGTGTGTGAAAAGCTCGGACTTTCAAGACAAACAAGTGCAGATTTAGCCTTCTGCACATCAAATGAAATAAACCAAAAAGCAGAAGACATAAAACTTATTTTTGAAATAAAAATGAGTATCGTTTCAAATTATCAGTTTCAACAATCTGGTATAATAAAATTTGTTGGCGACTATAAAACTCATAAAGGGTACCCTTCGTTAATGCGTTCTGATAGTATGTTGAAAGCGATAGGTAAATCTATCAATATAAGAGTTTCCGGCATTCCTTCAACGAAAATTCCAATAGTTGTTTTAGGTAATAGTCCTATAACAGAAAGTTATTTAAAGAAAGTCGATTTTCTAAAAATATCACGCGTCATTCAGGGGTTTCTTTCTTTGAATCCCCAACCAGCAGAATCTGCATTTGTAACATCTTCATTAAAGGGTGGGTTTCAAACTGCACTAAATTTCCAACAAGTTCTAAACTATTGTCAAGAACTTGTTGCAAACAATATGAATTATTTCTCTTCAATGTTACCAACTGTAAAGTTAGGTGAACTAATAACTATTGCGAGTAAAGAAAATAATGATAAAGCGAAAGCTGAAAAATTTTTAAACTTAATCCGAAGCTAATGAAAAAAAGAAATGGTACAGAAACTAGTACTTTTGGAACAACCGGAAGAGTTAATCACGACAGTTCAAAGTTTTACAATTCAAAATTGTACAAAGAACTTGGCGACCCAAAAGCATTATGCAAAAATGAAAATCTTTTTCCTGATAATTTAGAAAATGAAATTATTTTGGAGTCGGCAGAAAATATGAAAGAGTTACCGGATAATTCTGTTCATCTAATGATTACCTCACCGCCTTACAATGTTTCCAAAGAATACGACCAAGATTTATCATTAAAAGAATATTTAAAAGTACTTAAAAATGCTTTTACAGAAACCTATAGAGTATTGGTAAATGGTGGTAGAGCATGTATAAATGTAGCCAATCTTGGACGCAAACCTTATATTCCGCTTTCAGACCATCTTTCTCAAATGATGTTGGATATAGGATTTAATATGAGAGGAGAGATAATTTGGAACAAGGCCGCAAGTGCGAGTCCTTTAACAGCTTGGGGTAGTTAGCAGAGTGTAGCAAATCCAATTTTAAGAGATATACATGAATATATTTTAATTTTCTCAAAAGGTGACTATAAGCGAGAAAAAATGGCAAAGAGAATACGATTTCTAAAGAGCAATTTATGGAATGGACAAAATCAATTTGGACAATGAATGCAGAAAGTGCAAGACGAATCCGGCATCCTGCACCATTTCCCGAAGAATTGCCTTACAGACTTATCCAACTTTATGCATTCACAGACGACATTATTTTAGATCCCTTTATGGGCAGTGGTACGACAGGAGTTGTTGCCCTTAAGTCAAAAAGAAAATATATTGGCTATGACATTTCTCAAGAATATATTGATCTTGCAAATAGACGACTTAAATCATTAAAAATGCAAGTTTATGATACAAACGGATGAGCACACTTTAAAGAATTATGATTTCATTGATTTATTTGCAGGTATAGGCGGTTTCCATCTGGCTTTAACATCATTAGGTGCTCGTTGTGTTTTTGCCTCTGAAATTGATAGATATGCTGCCGAAACATATCAAGAAAATTTTAACATAAAACCATTTGGCGATATTACGAATATCCAAGAGATAGAAATACCGAAACATGATATTTTATGTGGTGGCTTCCCCTGCCAAGCATTTTCTATATCGGGTAAACAAAAAGGTTTTGATGATACAAGAGGAACACTTTTTTTTGATATAGCAAGAATTGTACATCATCATAAACCTAAAGTGCTACTTTTAGAAAATGTCAAAAATTTAGTCAGACACGATGCAGGTAAAACGCTTAATACTATTATAAAAACTTTAGAAAATTTAGATTATCATATTTTTACAAAGGTGTTGAATACCAGTAATTTTGGGCTTCCACAAAATAGGGAAAGGATTTATATAGCCTGTTTTCACCATTCTATAGATTCAAAAAACTTTAAGTTTCCAATACCACCCAATACTGCTATTTGTTTAGAAGATATTTTAGAATCTAACCCCCAACATGTTAAAATAATCGAAAGAAATGATGTTGAAATTTATAAAAATTACAGTCCACCTACTTCGTTGTTTTCCAAAATAGCATTGCCTAATAAGCCTATTCAAATAGGCATGGTAAACAAGGGCGGACAAGGAGAAAGAATTTATCATATTTTAGGACATGCTATTACACTCTCAGCTTATGGGGGTGGAGTAGGTTCTAAAACAGGATTGTATTTAGTGAATGGAAAAATTAGAAAATTAACAACTAAAGAGTGTGCAAGACTACAAGGGTTTCCTGAAAGTTTTATGATCAATACAATAGATACACAAGCATATAAACAATTTGGGAATAGTGTTTCTATAAATGTGTTGCAATATATACTAATCGAAATAGGCAAAGTTTTAAAAGAAAATGAATCGCCAACTGTAAAACGCCAACAAACCCAATATGCGTAAAGACCAAATTTTAGGCTCGGAAACTGCAAAAAATGGTTTTAAAAATGAAGATGATATTGTACATAAATTCAACAATTGGGAATCTGATGAAGATGCCCAAAGATGGTTTACAATTATGGCGTATAAATTGGATAAAATTGAATATGTAAAAGCAGTTAAACTAAATGGTTATAAAACAGATGTTCAGGTTCAAGTTACTGTAAAACTTAAATCGGTGATTGATGCCCAAAATATACAAGTAAAATTAGTGAGTAATTTCAAAGGTTTTAATCAAATTGATAAGCGTTGGGTTGATAAATATGTTGACATGTGGAATATAAATCATAAAATCTCAAAATTGTTAAAACTATATACTGGAGAAATTGAACCTTGCATCTCAAATCCAATTGATCAAAGACGCATGTTTGCACATGAATTTTCAAAAGTAGAACAACAAAATATCTTAGAATGGTTAAGACAACATCAATCGTTAATAGTAGCTGATATTTTAAAAGGTAGGGGAAAGTTTTCAGCCGAATGGATGTTGGTTGTACAAAAGGTAGATGAAAATGCAAGATGGATTTTAAAACCAATGAATTTTTGTTTGAATTATTTTGGCAATGGTGCAGTAGCAATTACAAAACAAGGAAATTTCAAACTTGGAAAAATTACTATGCAAAGAAAAGGTGGCGACAATGGACGCGAAACATCTAAAATGCTTCAGTTTAAAATAAACCCTGCTGAATTATTTAATCAGGAATAAACTAACCGTGTAGAAAGTCTTGACTCAATATTATCATTTTTTTCTAAATCTTACACGATTCAAAACTAAAAACTGAACAACTAAAAATATAAGCTAATTTTGCAATCAAAACTTCACTACAATATGTTGAAGCAATATAGAAATGAAATTATTATCATTCTTATCGGCTGTTTATTTTTTCTACCTTTATTAGGTAGTGTCCATTTGTTTGACTGGGACGAGATTATATTTGCTGAAAGTGCACGAGAAATGCTTGTGTCCGGTAAATATGCACTCGTTCAAATAAACTACCAACGTTTTTGGGAAAAACCCCCCTTGTTTTTTTGGTTTCAGGTATGCAGCATGAAACTCTTTGGTGTTAATGATTTTGCGGCTCGCTTTCCCAATGTTATCTGTGGCATATTGAGTTTACTGACTATTTTTAGGATAGGCAAAAAAGTCGTGCACGAACAATTCGCTCGTTTATGGGTCATGGTTTATCTCGGTAGCCTTTTACCTTTTATGTATTTCAAAACAGGACTGATTGACCCATGGTTTAATTTATTGATTTTTCGTAGTGTTTGGAATTTATATTGCTTAGCAACCGTGCAACAATCGTCCAAATGGCGCTATGCAATTTATACGGGCTTCTTGTTGGGATTGGCAATTTTAACAAAAGGTCCAGTGGCTTTATTGATCGGTGGTATATTGTTCTTGGGCTATCTCATTATACAAAAATTTAAGACCCCCATTAGTTTTAAACAACTATGCATTATTGCCCTCGTTGCCTTTATAATTTGTTTTGCTTGGTTTGGTGTTGACTTAATACAAAACGGTCCATTTTTTCTATTCCATTTTATTCGTTACCAATTTGAATTATTCTTGCACGGCGATATGGAACACGAAGGTGGCTTTCTTTTTCATTGGTGGATATTGCTTATTGGATGTTTCCCTGCATCTATATTTTTTATCAAACATTATATGCAACCCAATCGTTTAGATAGTTCAGTGCCCCCCTTTACAAAGTGGATGAATTTATTATTCTGGATTACGCTGATACTGTTTTCGATTGTTAAAACGAAGTTGGTACATTACTCTTCATTATGTTGGTTTCCGTTAACCTATATAGCTACACAAGAGATTATAGGATATAATCTTATGACCGATCGACTAAAGTGGTGGGTACGCTTATTAATATGCTTGATAGGACTTACCATTGCATTACCATTAATTGCTTTGCCATGGATTATGACCAATTATCAACCTTGGGTAACTTCGTTTGGTGATGTCTTTTTACAAGCTAATCTTAAAACCCCGCTTCATTGGCAATGGGCTGATTTTTTGCCGGGCGTACTATTACTCATTGCTGTACTTGTTGTGCTATTTTGTAAAAATACTAAACTAAGTATTACATGGTTATTTATGACGATGCCTATTTTTGGATTTCTAACATTGGCATTATTTGCACCAAAGGTTGAAGAAGTGCTACAAGGTGCACCAGTTCGTTTTTTTCAGTCAGTAAAAAATCAATCAGGATATTTTACTTCCTTTGCATTTAAAAGTTTTGTGCCTTATTACTATGGTCAAGTAAAAACGAGTGATACAACTACACGAACTATTAACGAGCTTTTGTATGGGAAAATTGATAAGCCCGTATATTTTTCAGCTAAGAACAAAGATACAAGCCGTTTGAGTGATGTGACTCATTTACATCTTTTAAAAGCTGAAAATGGATTCTTGTTTTATGAACGAACGCCTAATTAATATTGATTATGATCACCCTGAATAATAATACGGTAGAATTAGAAAAAAATGGTTATTTAGATAGACCGATTGATCCTTCCTTGGATATCATCACCGAAATAAAGCGATTGAAAGAAGAGCATAATATGGTTTTATTAGCCCATTATTATCAAGAGGGCGACATTCAGGATATTGCTGATTTTGTAGGTGATAGTTTAGCCTTAGCACAAGAGGTAGTAAAAACAAAAGCCGATATTATCGTCTTTGCTGGCGTACATTTTATGGCAGAAACCGCTAAAATATTACATCCTAATAAGAAAGTATTATTGCCCGATTTAAAAGCGGGATGTTCTTTAGCAGATAGTGCACCGCCCGAATTATTTAGAAAATTTAGAGAACAACATCCTGATCATCTTGTTATTTCTTATATTAATTGTACGGCAGCCATTAAAGCACAAACAGATATTATTTGTACCAGCAGTAACGCTCGGATGATTGTTGAATCGTTGCCCCAAGACCAAAAAATATTGTTCGCACCTGATAAAAATTTAGGTGCTTATCTTAATCGTGTAACGGGAAAAAATATGCTTTTGTGGAACGGTTCCTGTATGGTACATGAAATTTTTAGCTTAGAGAAAACGACTAAGTTAAAACATCTACATCCCCATGCACAAGTAATCGCCCATCCTGAATGTGAAGAATCCTTATTGGCCTTGGCTGATTTTATTGGCTCTACAAGTGAACTTTTAAAATATACGAAAAATACAAATCATACTTGTTTTATTGTGTTGACTGAAAACGGCATTTTGCATCAAATGCAAAAAAATAGCCCCAGTAAAATATTTATACCCGGACCGCCCACTAATACCTGTGCTTGTAATGAATGTCCGCACATGAAACTCAATACAATTGAAAAACTCTATTTATGTATGCTCTATCAGCTTCCTGAAATTATTTTAGAACCGGCAATTATAGAACGAGCCTATAAGCCTATTGCACGAATGCTTGAAATAACCGCACGAGGTGCTAAATAATCATAATGTAAAGAAAAGTGAAATTTACGATTTTACTTTTTTTTAATACCTTTGCGAGACTTGAATTCATATTTTTGGGGGATGGAATTCTATCTTTATCCATGCTCCTTGTTTAATATTTTTTTAATATTTTAAAATAAAAAATATCAAATGAGAACTCTACAATTTTTTTTGGCATTACTAAATTTTGTGTGAGAAGATTTTAAAGAAAAGATTTTGAGGA